>NZ_QTZH01000010.1:0-75181 GCF_003462585.1 Ruminococcus sp. OM04-4AA
GTTAATATATATGACTTTACGGAAATATGTTCTGAAATGGACAGTAAACTTGAAGATTTTGGAATTAATCCAAGATTTGAAAAAGCAGAAATTATGGATGAAATAATTTTAAATTGGAGTGGTTATACGGAGGAAGAAAAGAAAAAATTAAGTAGTTTGATTCGTACAAAAATGGATGATGATATCATTGTGAATTTGATGGAAAAAACATCAAATCTAGCATCAGAAACCGAACAGCTTAAGGAGACAATTCGTAGAATGGACTTATCTTTACTTTGCCTAAAAGGTGAAGTAAGAAGATCTATATAAGGAGCAAGTACTTATGTCACAAGATTTTAAGATAAATATAGATGCTGATCTGAATACCGCAGAAGCAGAACAAAAATTAAATGCTCTATTGAAAGAGAAGCATAAGCTTACAATAGATGTAGATGTGAGCGGTCAGAACACAGCGAAGAAACTAAAACAGAATATAGAAAACGGATTAAAAAATGTAAAAATTGATACGTCTGCTATGAGTAAATCCCTGGCAGACTCTTTTAATATCACGGACAAATCAACAATTAGCAAACTTCAGAAACAGCTCAATTCAATGATAAAAAGTCTTGGAAAGTCGTGGAATGGGCAGAAGTTTAATATTGGAGATGGATTTGAGACATCAATGACAAGTGTAGTAAATACGCTAAAGAAAAATGCAAAGACGCTCCGTTCTTCAGGGGCGTTTGATGACTTCTATGATTATTTCAAAAATCAGAAAATCCTTGTTACCGATGCTCTTAAGAAAGAGCTTGGTGATTCAAATTACAAATCCCTTTTAAATCAAAATATTGGAAAACTCGTTACCGATACAAAGAAATCTACAGCGACCATTAATTCAATGTGGTCAGAACTCAATGGTAAATTCCCTAATTTATTCCCGGACAATATTACAAATCAAGTAGATCAGTTGAATCATGCGCTGTCTGTTTGGAAACAGGCGCAAGCTGATATCAAGAAGATTTCAGCAGAAAATATGAATGTTTTTGAAGCTGGAAACGTTGATTCAAGAGCATGGGATTCTGTCATCAATATGGCTTCTAAGATGGAATCAGCACTAAAACATAGTATATCAGAAGCAACAGAGATTGGAAAAACTACGATCGATTTAGATGTCAATATCAATTCGGAACAAATCACTTCACAGATTCGAGAAGCAATCAGTTCTGCGTCAGCTCAGCAGGCGAAGCATTAAATATTGACTTGAAATTCAATCAAGAAGAGTTGTTATCTAATCTTCGAAGCGCAATTAACAAGATTGCAACAGGTGATGAGCCTGTAAAAGTAGATATTGACGTTGATAAAAATGGACTTCAAGAGAAGTTGAATGTAGCTTGTCACGACATGGAAATCCCTGTTGATTTCAAAATTGACTCTGAAGATATAGCAAGTAAAATTAAGGCGGCAGTTAATAGTATTACGGATATCGAGTTAGATTTAAGCGTTAATACTGATTCTGTGAAAAAGGCTGTAAAAGGAAGTGTAAATGAGATTGAACTAGATGTTGACAGTTCTGCTATTAATCAGTTGCAAAATGCTTTGCAAGGTGTAAATAATGCAGGACGGCAGAGTCAGAATATCTTTTCTTCAATTGGAGGAAGTGTAAAAGAAGCATTCTCAAGTATTTACAATGTCTCTAACTTGCTCCAGGATGTAATGTATAAGATGTTTGAAGCAGGAAAGAAAGCTACGGAAACTGTTAAAGAATTCAATGACATTAAAACGAATCTCGCTATGGCTACAAATGCCGATTCAGACTACATTGATAATCTGATGAATGACTATAACAGTTTAGCACAGGAACTTGGAAGTTTGACGAGTAGCGTAGCGGAATCAGCGGATAGTTGGCTGAGACAAGGAAGGTCAATGGCAGACACGAATTCGCTTATTAAGGACTCTCTTGTACTGTCAAAAGATGCAGAATTAAGTTCTTCGGATGCTTCAGAAATTCTTACTGCAACACTAAATGGATTCCAATTAGCAGCAGACCAAGCAAGTAGAGTGAATGACATTCTAACAAGCATTGATTTGGAAAGTGCATCAGGAGCTGACAGCATCGGAACAGCATTGATGAAGGTAGCATCACAAGCTAACAATGCAGGGGTAAGCTTGGAAAAGACAAGTGCTATCATTGCTACAATTAAGGACGTAACACAGGATAGCGATGAGTCAATTGGTACAGCTATGAAGTCCATCTTGTCTCGTATGAATCAGATTAGGGCAGGGAAGTTTGTAGATGCGGAGACAGGAGAAAGCCTAAACGATACGGAAAAAGTATTGAAGAAAATCGGTGTATCTATGCGTGACAACACTGGAATGTTCAGGGATAGTGAAGGGGTTCTTGATGATATCGCAAAGAAATGGAAGACATTAGATAGCAATAGTCAGAAAGCCGTTGCGACCGCAACAGCCGGAACATATCAGTATAACAAATTTATTGCAGCAATGGACAACTGGGATAAAGTTGAAAAGTTGACGAATGTGGCTTATAACTCAGAGGGAACAGCTCAGAAGAAATTTGAAGATAATTACCTTAATTCCCTTGAAGCTAAGACAAATCAGTTAAAATCTTCTCTTGAGGGATTATCAACATCATTAATTTCGGATGATATGTATGCAGGATTCCTGGATGGTTCTAAAGCAATTGTAGATTTTGTGGACAAAACAAATCTTCTCAAAGGCGCACTTGCTGGACTTGGAACTTTCGGTGGGGCATTTGTATTCAAGAATCTAACATCCATGATTCAAGGTACAGTGCGTGAATTCTCTAACTTAGGAAATGCAATGAATCTTGTGAAGAGCGGAACAATTGATACGAAAGGATTCAAAGAACTTCTGAACTTAACACAGGGATTGTCTGAATCTCAGATGCAGTTGGTTCTTTCTAGTACATCTTTGTCGGACGCACAGAGAGTACAATTACTTACCAATTCAGGAGTCGCACAGGCTGAAGCAGAAGCTACAGTAGCAGCGATGGGATTATCTACTGCAAATGGAGCAGCCACAGCAAGTACAGTCTCTTTTAGTTCTGCGTTAGAAGGATTGTTCGCAACGATGATGGCGAATCCAATTATCTTATTAACTGCGGCAGTATCAGCCGGAGTAATGGTGTGGCAGTCATATAAACAGTCTGTAGAAGATGCTGTCAATAGTGCATCTAGTGCTGGACAGAAGTTTATTGAAAACCTATCGTCAATGGATGAACAGATTTCTAAAGTATCAGAATTAAAGGAGTCTCTTGCATCTGGAACATTATCAGAGGAAGAAGCATACAATGCGAAATCTCAGTTATTAGATATTCAGAATCAATTGACTGACAGCTATGGATCACAGGCTTCGGGCATTGATTTGGTTAATGGTAAACTGGATGAACAGATTCAGAAGATGAATCAGATTTCAGAGAACGAAGCGAAGACTTTCTTAAATAAAAATGAAAAAGGAATCTCCAAAGCTCAGAAAGAGATGGAAAAAGAGCGTAGATTCAATTTCGGAGATAGTGCAGCGGACTTTAATATTAAATCTGATTATGGAGAAGAGTTAAAGAATATTGTAGAAAAATATTTTGGCTTAAAATTACATGAACGCTCTGATGGAAGTGGAGCATATACGATTTATTTTGAAGGCGATTCGACACAGGCTGAGGAAGAAATTAATTCCTTTATGAATGATGTCAGAGACTTGGAAGAAAAATATGGAGAGAATGATACATTATCCAACATCATAAATGATGGTAGTAAAATTCTCGACAAAAATAGTAAAACTCTTGAGAAATATCAGGATTTATACAGTGATTTCTTGCAAGCAGACATTGTGTCTAAGGGATTAGAGGATGGAAAGCCTGCTGCCATTTTGGAAGATTATAAACAGGCAGTAGACGATTATAATGATGCTTTATCCAGTGGTGATACATCTGCGATTGACCGTGCAAAGAATTCTTTTGATGTAATGTCATCAACTGTAGATGGAGTATTAGATAAATTCCCACAGTATAAAACATTATTTGATGAGGTCGGAGAATCCCTCAACACGACTGCAATTAATACAAATAACTTCCAGAATGCATTAAAATCTGATAATTATAAGAATATTGTCAAAGATTTTAAAGACTTTCAGGACGTTGATTTAAAGGGAATCAGCTTTGATGATGACGAATTGATGAAAGGTGAAAGTGCTTTACGACTTGTGGTTGACAAAGCAATTGAGCTTGGTGTTGTGTCAGATGATGATGCGGAATCTGTATCAAAGGTAGTAGACATTCTCACAGAGATGGGACTTACTGGCTCTGTTTCTATGAGTAATCTTACAGAATCATTTTCTGAAGCACAGACTTCCATCCAGCAAGCAGAGAAAAATGTAGCATCTCTAAACTCTATGCTTTCTGAATCTGTATCTGGTTCCGGTATTTCTGAAGATAGCGTAAAATCTTTCAGAGAAATGTTTGGAGATGATGCAGACAAAGCACTGGAAAAAACAGCAAATGGATACCATTTGAATCAAAAAGCATTAGCTCAGTTACAGGAACAGCAAAAACAGGGAACAAAAACAGACTACTTAAATGCAATCTCTGAACAGCAGAAGGCTTTACGTCAAGTTGAGGAAAGTATGGCTCAAGCTTTAATGGATGGACAGGATGTAAGTGGTTATGTGACTCAGAAAGAAAGCATTGAAAGTAATATCTCATCCCTTCAGGATCTTGCATACCAATATCAGAATACTCTTTCTGCTTATAATCAATGGCAAGCTGCTATGTCTCGTGGCGAAGAAGGTGATATATATGATTCCATTCAAGGAAATCTTGAATCTGCAAAGGAATTGTATGATAAAGGACTGACAGGCACAAATAAGTTCCGTGAATTTGTTGATTTGATGAGTAATCAAGACTTATCAACTGCTTCAAATGAAGAGATTGTTTCTGCATATGAATCTGCAATGCCTAAGATTAAACGTTACTTCACTGAAGGTCAGGAAGGTGCTGTAAATTTCTTAAAGGATATTAAAGACATCAATTCTGAATGGGCGCACATGAATGATGATGGTTCATGGAAAATTGATTTCGGAGTAGGCAACGATCAAGAAATTGCAGATAAACTTGGTATTGATGTAGAAGCAGTTCAGGCGGTAATGAGAAAACTCAAAGATTATGGTTTTGATATTAACCTAGATCAGCCAGTACAATCATTGGACGAGTTAAAAACATCTGCGGAATCTGCAAAAGAATCTCTTGTTGATATGAATGAGACATCTTTCAATGGTATTAACCTTGATTCCTCTTCATTTAGTGAAGTTACGGATGAGATTGAAAAGGTTCAAAGCTACATTGAAACTATTCAAGAAGATTCTGAGATAGATCCTGATGTAAAGACAGAAAAGCTTCAACATGCAAATGAGATACTTGAATACATTGTTCAAAAGCAGCAAGAACTTGGACAGTCAGATATTGAAATCACAGTTAATGCAGATGAATTAGAATCCAAAATAAATGATGCCAAATCAGCATTGGGTGAATTTAAGAATGAAGGTGGAACTGTAGATATCTCTCTTAGTGGTGCGCAGGATGCGGTTGATAATTTACAGACACTTCTCTATCAGAAAGAAATGCTCACTAACACTTCTGCGGTTATGTCAATTGATACAAGTCAAGTTGATGGAAAAATCGGAGAAGCCATTGCTCTGTTGCAAGAGTATCAAACAGCTGTAAACAACTTAAATGCACAGAATGAGCTTGGCAAAGCTGGTGTGGACATAGATACAACTGAAGCACAGCAGAAAGTTCAAGATCTTGCAAGTAAAATTCAAGGATTAGATGGGAACACAAAAGCATCATTATCATTGGATACTTCTGAAGTACAATCTGCTCTTACGACCTTGACAGAAACGAAAGTTAATGTTAATGCAGGAGTAAATCTTGATACGGCTGCTCTTGGAACGATTCAATCTTCTATTTCAGCAATTACACCACAGATGTTAGTAAATGCAAAAGTAGACAAGACACTTGTTGATGGATATGATCCTGAAGATAAGGATGCAAAGGTTAAGTTTACTGCGGAACATTCGGATGTAGATGCTTACAAACCATCAAATAAGAATGCAAAAGTAAATTATACTGTACACGTATCTGGACTTGAGAATCTTCCAGGAAATAAGGAAAGAAACCTTACATATAATGTTAAAACAAATGGTAGCGTATCTCCGGCAAATGGTACGGCTCATTCAATTGGTACTGCTCATGCAGCAGGAACAACTAATGTATCCTCAAATAAGAATTGGGGATTAAAGCAGAATGAGCCACACGCACTTGTCAATGAGTTAAAACCTGAAATCATTGTAAGAGATGGACAGCCATTCATAGTAAATGATGGAGATCCTGCATTTACAAGTTTGAAGCAAGGGGACATTGTGTTTAATGGAGAACAGTCAGAAGCTCTATTAAAGAATGGATATGTAACTGGTTCTCATGGGAAATTAGCTTATGAGGGGGCGCATTCTTTAGGTACAGCGTTCTCTAATGGAACTGGTAAATTTAATGTCGGCAGTAGTGGAAGTAAATCATCTTCTTCCTCCAAAAAGAAATCATCAAGTTCCTCTTCAAAATCCTCATCCAATTCCTCAACTTCATCTTCAAAATCTAACACTTCCTCCAATTCATCAAACGACAAAGAGGAAACAAAAGAAACCCTTGATTGGATTGAAACAAAGTTAGACCGTATCAAACGTAAGATTGACGAATTAGATACAACTGCTTCAAGTACATATCGTACATGGTCAAAGCGTAATGAAGCATTATCTTCTGAGCTTTCAAAAGTAACCGAAAAAATCTCATTACAGCAACAGGCATATGACAGATATATTAAAGAAGCTGAATCAGCCGGAGAAGGTCTTTCTTCGGATTGGATTGATAAAATCCAGAATGGTAAAATTGACATTGAAACAATCACGGATTCTGATCTGAAAGAAAAGATCAGTGATTATAAGAATTGGTGAATTTACATGCCAATGTAAAATCTATTTAATTGCGGGAACATCCCCATAACCCTATTTTGCTACAACGTAACTGGAAACGGTAAGCGTGAATGCGGTGCGAGTTTAAAACTCAACAGTCGAAAGATAGAAACCATAAAAAATAAATAGGTTAGGGACAACCGGGAGTGCAAGTCTCCCAAACGCAGTGAACTTCCTAAGTCAGAAATGATATGGAAGACATTCAGAGACTAACCCTTTATGGGTGGCGTAAGCCTTAATGTAGGGTCGCAAGCTATTGGCGGCTTGAAAAATATAGACTATTTGAATAAAATGATGATTAAATTATTAAAAATATTGTATTATGGATAACTTTTTTATATAATAAATTTGGTATATATTAACAAATTTGTGCGAAAAAGGATACTGTTATATGCAAGATTATAGAATTAACAAGGTGATTAATAAAATAGCAAGCGGAGAAATTAGAATTCCTTCTTTTCAGAGGGATTATATATGGGAACCTGAAAATGTAGCTTTTCTTATGGATAGTATATACAAGGGATTCCCAATAGGTTCTGTTTTGTTTTGGAGAACATCTGAAAAGTTACATACGGAAAAGCAACTAGGGAATTATTGTTTACCAGAGCCAACTAAAAATTATCCAATTGATTATGTTTTGGATGGACAACAAAGAATAACTTCTATATTTTCAGTATTCCAAACAGAATTAACACCTATAAACGAAAACGACGCTCAAATATACTTTATTATGAATGAACCAAAAGATACTCAAAATAGTAGATTTGTTCCATTTTATAAGTCTGATGAGGTAGATTTAAAAAAATATTTTCCAATAAGCGTGCTGTTTAATACTGTGGAATACAGAAAAGCCACTTCAAATTTATCTGATGAGTGTATTAAAGAAATTGATGATCTACAAGAAAAATTCAAAGATTATGCTATTCCATATACAGTGTTGGAAACTGACAGTAAAGAAAATGTAGCACTTGTTTTTGAAAGGATAAATCGCGCGGGAATTCCGCTTAATAATTTTCAACTTTTCAATGCGTGGAGTTGGAGTGAATCTTTCGATTTACAGGAACAACTTGAGCAATTATCGAATGACTTAGAAGACTTTGAATTCGAGGGATTAGTAGAACAGCAAGACTTGCTATTAAAGTGTTTTACAGGAGTTATACTAGGAAATACAACACCGAAAGATGTTATGAAACTTAATGGGGTTTTAATTCGTGATAATTATAATAAAATTAAAACTGGAATTAAATCTTCTATTGACTTTTTAAGAAAAGAACTTAATGTATATTCATTAAAATCATTGCCTTATACATCCATGCTTGTTCCTCTTACGGTATTCTTTGCGTCAGATAAGAAGAATGGCGAATTATATGATGACAAACAACGAGAATCATTAACTAGATGGTTTTGGAGGTGTTGCTTTTCAAGAAGATATTCTAGTGGAGTTAATGACGTACAGCAAAATGATATTGAAAAGATGAAAAAATTAAGACAAGACTCTAATTATAATATATGTGATTTTAATTGTCATGTAACAGAGTCATTTTTTAAAGAAAATCAATTTAGTGCTGGAGCATCTGCTACAAAAACATTTGTACTTATGCTTGCAAGTCATACACCGCGGTCTTTTATATCTGGAAGCAAAGTGGATTTGGCTAAAACTTTAAAAATGTCCACTTCAAGAGAATTTCATCATATTTTCCCAGATAAGTATTTGCAAAGATTAGGATTTGATAAAAGGAAAATATATTGTCTTGCAAATTTTTGCTTTTTAAATAATGCAGATAATCAAAAGATAAAAGACCGCGCTCCGAGTGAGTATAAGAACTTAATTATTGGTAATTTAAATAATATCATGGAATCTGCATTGGCTCCAGCGAATTCGTTAAATTTATCATATGAAGAATTTATAAAAGAAAGAACAAAAATACTTGTAAATTATGCGAATGATTTAATATAAAACAGCGCGCTGTTTATGTTTAAGAGCAGTAAATCACTACTGCTCTTTTATAATGTCCTAAATTATCTAAAACAATTCTCTCAAAACATTTCAAAACAAAATCCAAAATAATTTTATTCAAATAGAAGATATAGTCCCATTCTCACATGAAAGTGTGAGGAGTATTTAATATACTCTCGTCCATGTAGCGAATGGATGAAAAGATAAATGATGAAAAAGCTCTTGATTGTAGAGATGCGATTATTGATCTCAAAGAACAAGAGTCTAAACTAATTGAACAACGTTCAATAACATTAAAGATGAATACGATGCAATCTTAAAACAGTTTGAACATACACAATCAATGCTTGAGGGTGCGATTGATATTACGGAGACATCTGGATATATTGTTAGCACAAAGTATTATGACAGCCTGATTTCTAACGAAAATGAAAAAATCAATAAGCTGTACGCAGAGCGTGAAGCACTGGTTAATTCTTTAAATAGCGCACTTAGTAGTGGAAAAATAGATAAGTATTCTGAGTCATGGTATAACATGCAAGACGAAATAGATTCTATTGATGAGTCTATTCAGAATTGCAATAAGAGTACTATCGAATGGGAAAATAGTATTCGTCAGATTCAATGGGATTTATTTGACAAACTTCAAGACAGAATCTCTAAAATCAACGACGAAGCAGATTTCCTTAAAGAACTTATGTCCAGTGAGAAGATGTATGACGACAAGAATGGTGGTCAGATTACAGAATATGGAAAAGCTACATTTGGTCTTCATGGCGTAAAACACAATACTTTCATGGCACAGGCTGATGAGTATAGAAAAGAAATGGAAAAGATTGACGAACAGTTAAAATCTGATCCATTCAATCAGACACTCATTGACCGTAGAAGTGAATTACTTAAACTTCAGCAAGAGTCTATTACGTCTGCAAAGCAGGAAAAGGATGCGATTAAAGATTTAGTTGAAGATGGTATTAAATCTCAACTTGATGCGCTTCAAAAGTTGATTGATAAGTACACTGACTTACTTGATACCAACAAGGATATGTATGATTATCAGAAACAGTTAGCCGAAAAGCAGAAAGAAATATCTTCCATCGAGAAACAATTAGCTGCATATCAAGGGGATACTTCTGAAGAAGGTGCATCAAAGAGACAGCAGTTACAGAATGATTTGAATGATGCGAAACAAGATTTGGCTGAAACTCAATATGAACGTTCAATTGCAGATCAGAAGAAATTATTGGATGATTTATATGAACAGTATGAAGAAGTCCTTAATATGCGACTGGATAATATTGATGTTCTTGTATCTGATGTGATTGCAAATGTAAATTCTGAAGCTGGCGCAATTAGAGATACATTAGAAGCAAAAGCTGATAGCGTTGGTTACACAATGACTGAAAGCATGAATACAATTTGGAATTCGGCAAATTAAGTTATTACCAATTATGGTACTAATTTCTTGTCTTCTATTACAGGAGTTCAGAATGCAATAAATGATTTGACGAATCTTATTAAACAAGCTGTAGATGCTTCTAATAAGAAAGCAAGTGCTAGTTCTCCAAGTACTAAGAAACCATCATCTTCCACTCCTGCTTCACAACCTGCGAAACCTACTCCAAAACCTGCAACAACATCAAGCGGTGATGGTGTTCCGAATGTTGGAGATGCGGTATATTTAACAGTGGTGCATATTATTATAGTTCAGATGGTATAAGTCCTACTGGAACACAGATGCATGGACAGACAGTATACATTACTAAAATCAACAACGCATCTTGGGCAAAAAAGAAATATCATATTGCTAAAGATAAAAATGCAGCACATCCTCTTGGATGGGTTGATTTAAGTCAGATTAGTGGATATGAGAAAGGTATTAAGTCTGTTCCAAAAGATGAAATGGCTGTTGTCGGAGAGCATAAGAAACCTGAAACAATTGTACTTGATGATGGCTCTATTTTAACTCCGCTAAGTAAGAATTCATCTGTGTTTAATAACGATGCTCATGAAAACTTATGGAGTTTTGCAAACGATCCACAAAGATTCATTGAAAGCATGATTCAGAATCCACCGGAAGTTCCGAACATGTTTAATGAGTTTACTGCGAATCAAACATTTAACTTTGATGTTAAAGTAGACAATCCTGCTAATTATGCTGAATTCTATTCGGAAATGATGAGACGATTCCAAAAGGATGTTAAAGCAGAAAAAATTATTCAAGATATGACACTTGGACAGATTACTGGCAAGGGTAGCATGAGTAAATATAGACAAAGATTTTAAAAGTGAGACGGTGTAGTAATGCATCGTCTCTTTTGAGAAAGGATATAGTTGATATGGATTTAGACAAGAAACTTAAAATAATGGAAAATAGAAACACACTTTTAGAGAAAGAAAATAAAAAATTAAAAGAAGAACTTGCACAGAGCGGTTCATTAGATAAAAAATACAAGGAATTGGAAAAGTTAAAAGATAATTGGGAAAAGGAAATATCTGATATTCGAGCATTAAAAGAACAATATACTCGTCTGTTAGATGGAATGAAAAACTGAAGAAATTTAGATAGAGGGAGAATTACGTGGAACAACAAGAAAAATTAAAATTGTCGTGCGTCAAAGAAAAGAAAATGCTTATTGCTTATGAAATATCACATACTGATATGACAATTACAAGCAAGTCAGTAAAGGCATTATGGCTTGAGTGGTATCCAGAGGATGCGACATACTTTGATATGTTACCGTACAAATGGGATACTTGTTATAATTGGATCAGCAAATATATTAATAAGCATGATTCGAAGTTTATATGTGAAGCAATTAAAAAGCAACGTATTCGCCAAAAAAGAGAGTTAAATAAAAAACTAAAGTATACGAATACGAATGCATATATCATCTTAATCAAATCTAATATTAAAAGAAATCAATTAGCAAAATATCTTTATGTTAATGGAGCGGAAAAAAGAACAGGTGACTTCGGCTCTATGGTTGCATATATCAAAAGTCTAAAAGAAATTCCAAAAAATAATTGAATAGAAATTAAATGAGGGCGGTGTAAATACTGCCTTTTTTAATGCAAAAAAATCCCGTGTAGTCCGGAATGAATAATAGACTGCACCTGCATGAGAAATAGGTTCATGTAGGTAAAAGAATGGAGGACATTTTGAGAAAAAATAAAAAAATAAAATATAATGGAACAAAAGTGTGTAAAGTGTGCGGAAGAGAATTACCGATAGAGAACTATATAATGATTTATGGGAAAAATCGTTTACACACATGCAAGGAATGTACAAAGAAAAGCAGAGAAAAATCACTTTATGAAAGTGCATTACAACAATATTTTTCTGATGAATCCATGCACTTTAAAAGAAAATATAAGAAAATTGACTCTTCAAGAATCTTGAGAAAGAATGAGTCTGGAATAGATTTTATTGCTAGAGATGAAAGATTTGTAAAGCTATTATACTACAAAGATACATGGTACAGTAGTCATGGACGTGTAGTTGAATATAGAGATGGGAAATATAAGGTTCAGCGTGGAAGTAAAGATAAAAGAACTGGAAAAAGGATGTTTACACTTGAGAAGGAAAAATATGTTAAGCCTACCAAAATATTCAAGTATGTAAAACACAGGGTATCTGCGGAAGAATTAGCAGTAGAAACGTTTATCGTTAATTATGACAAGACAAATAACACAAGAATATGGCATCAATTAAACAACGAAAACGACTTGTATTATAAGAATTTGTATCCAGTTACGGAAAAACAATATGACCGATTGACAGAATTACAGAATGAATCTGTCTTTCCACTATCTGAAGATCTTATAATGCAGGTAATAAATGCAGTAGAATACAAGCAAGATGGATGGAATCCGGCACATTATAGAAGAGGAATGTGTGGAATAGGATATAGCGGAATGACTGTTGGAACAGAAGGTTGTTATGAAAAATCATATACTAAGTGGAAGGACATGATGCAGAGATGTCATGATAGAGAAGTGCATAAAAAATATAGCCAGAATATGCAGATAAATGTGTGTGTGAAGAGTGGCAGAATTATGCAAACTTCAAGCTCTGGTATGACGAGCATCATGTATTTGGAAATCGAATTGATTTAGATAAGGATATACTGAAGCCGGGAAATAAGGAGTATTCCCCTGAAACATGTGTATTGATTGAACACTATATTAATACAATATTTGAGCGTCATGCACAAGACAACATATATGAAAATGAAGATGGAAAATACTTTGTTGGCAGTAATAGAAAAAAAGTATATGAGACATATGATGAAGTGTTTGGATTCGCTTGTAATAAAAAGAAAGAGCGTATAGAAAAGGTTGCAGAGAAGAATCTTGGAAGGATACCAAAGTGTGCTTATGATGCAATGCTAAGATATGATGTTGAAGCATTGATAAGACGAGATGTTATAGCAGCATAATAATATCATAAGGAAAACTATTCTATGGAACTAGCAGCAGAGGGTTTTATTAACAGGTGTATTGGAAATGCTCCTTCCCATATTTGTATCTATATGTTGTATAGTGTCACGAAGTTGTCACGTTACGTTATTTGTTCTGAAAATCCTTTATTTAATGCGTTAGCCCTCCGGGGCACGTGGGTTCGAATCCCACCAACTCCGTTTGTATGTTTAGCATGTAGGTATCATTATAACGATAAGTAAAAGTAAGAAAAAAGCACTAACAGAAGAGATATCACTCTTCTGAAAGTGCTTTTTCGTTTTAAGAATGAGAAACAATATGCTTCTTGATTGCGTTGAAACTTTCCTCACTGATCACATGCTCCATACGGCATGCATCATCAGCTGCAACCTGTGGATCAACGCCGAGTCTTTCAAGCCAGGAAGAGAGAAGAGTGTGACGCTCATATATCATGTCAGCAATTGCCTGTCCGGATTCTGTCAATGTAATATAGCCCTCACGAGATACAATAATATGTTCGCTTTCTCTGAGTTTTTTCATTGCTACACTGACACTTGATTTTTTAAAGTTAAGCTCTGTTGCAATGTCGACGGCACGTACGACAGGAAGCTTCTTGCTTAACATGAGGATTGTCTCCAGATAATTTTCAGATGATTCATTTACATGCATAGGTAATGGCCTCCTCTATATAAATTATAATTTATCTGTATCACTATTTACAGTGAATTTTCATGTCTTTGCTTAGTATATCATAATTTATTCCCTACAGCAAATGATTTGCCAGACAAATTTTGATTCCCCAATTCCGATTTACACGGAACAGAAAAATTAAAAAAATATAAATTAGTCATTGACAACTAATAGAGATTAGCATATACTAACTTACGAACAGAAGAGAAAATGAAAAAAATTATCAATCTCAACTGTTTTTAATAATCTATATCAAATGAGAATGGATTCTAATATCATTTAAGAAAGAAGCGTGAGATTATGCCACTTACAATGGCCAACATTGGCGAAGCAATACAATTAAAAGAGTAAGCGGAAATGATGAGACAAAGCGTTTTCTTGCGAATCTTGGATTTGTGCCCGGAGCAGAAGTGATTGTGCTATCTGCAATTGGCGGTAACGTTATTGTTAATATTAAAGATTCGAGAGTAGCAGTAAATGCTGATATGGCGCGCCATATTATGATCTGATTGAGACGCCGAAAAAGTGATGAGTAAAGTAAAGAAAGGAAGGAGTATGTGTTATGACTTTGGGTGATGCAAAAGTAGGAACTACTGTTGTAGTTACAAAAATCGATGGAGACAGTGCTTACAAACGCCGTATTATGGATATGGGAATCACAAAAGGAAGTGAACTTTTTATCAGAAAAGTTGCACCACTTGGTGATCCGGTTGAAATTACAGTCCGTGGATACGAACTTACTGTCAGAAAAGCGGATGCACAGTGTGTAGAAGTTAAATAAAACCTTATATGCAGAATAGCCTGATTGATATAACTTAAGGAGGTAAAGAGAGTAATGGCAATCACAATTGCACTTGCAGGAAACCCGAACTGTGGTAAGACAACACTGTTTAATGCTCTTACAGGAGCAAACCAGTATGTTGGTAACTGGCCGGGCGTAACGGTAGAGAAAAAAGAAGGTAAGATCAAGAATAAGAAGTATAAAAAGGAAGATGTTACAGTAACTGACCTTCCGGGAATCTATTCCCTTTCTCCATATACACTTGAGGAGGTTGTCAGCCGTGATTATGTTCTGAATGAGAATCCGGATGTAATCGTTGACCTTGTTGATGCAACAAACATTGAACGTAACCTGTATCTTACAACACAGCTTGTTGAGACAGGAGTACCGGTTGTAATCGCATTGAATATGTGCGATCTTCTTGCTAAGAGAGGTATTAAGATTGATGTCAAACGTCTTTCCATGCTGATCGGCTGCCCAATCGTTGAGATTTCAGCATTAAAGCAGAAAGGTCTGAATGAACTGATCGACGAAGCAATCAAAGTTGCGAAGCAGAAAGAAGTAAAACTTCCGGGGGAAATTTTCGCAAAAGACATTGAAGCTTCAGTAGAGAGTGTAAAAGAAATCCTTCCTGACACAATTACAGAAGATAAGAAAAGATGGTACGCTGTAAAGTTCCTTGAAAATGACAGCAAAGTTGTAGATCAGATTAAACTCTCAGGTGCAGCAAAAGCAGTTGTTGAAGACGAAAGAACAAAATTGGAGAAGAAACATGATGACGATATGGAAAGTATTGTAACTGACGGACGTTATCAGTTTATCCAGAAGATTGTCGGAACTACTGTTAAAAAAGCAAAAGAAAAATTGACAACATCGGATAAGATTGACCGTATCGTTACAAACCGAATCCTTGGTATTCCGATTTTCATCGCAGTTATGTGGCTTGTATATTACATATCTGTCACAACAGTCGGTACATTTGTAACGGACTGGACAAATGATACATTCGTTGGAGCAATCCAGGATGCAGTCGGAGGATTCCTTACAAATGTCGGAGCAAGTGACCTGATCAACGGACTTGTCGTAGATGGTATCATCGGCGGACTTGGAGCAGTACTTGGTTTCGTTCCACAGATGGCAATCCTGTTCCTCTTCCTTTCTATTCTTGAAGACTGCGGGTACATGGTACGTATCGCATTCGTTATGGACCGTGTGTTCAGACATTTTGGACTTTCAGGAAAGAGTTTCATTCCGCTTTTGATTTCTTCAGGATGTGGAATTCCTGGAATCATGGCTTCTAAGACAATTGAGCAGGATAATGACAGACGTCTTACAATCATGACAGCAACATTTATCCCATGTGGAGCAAAACTTCCGGTTATCGCTATGATGGGTGGAGTTATTGCCGGTGAAGTGGCAGGATATCAGGAGAGCTCCTTCATTGCACCATTGATGTACTTTGTAGGAATCGTTGCAGTACTTGTTTCTGCAATCATCCTGAAGAAAACAAAACCTTTCTCAGGAAAACCGGCTCCATTTGTAATGGAACTTCCGCAGTACCATATTCCACAGGCTAAGACAGTTCTCCTTCATGTTTGGGAGAGACTGAAAGGATTCATCATCAAAGCCGGAACAATCCTGTTCCTTGCATGCGTAGTAATGTGGTTCCTTGGCGGATTCGGATTTACAGCAGATGGATTTGGACTTGTAGAAGACAGCGCAGACAGCTTGATGGCAGCAATCGGTGGAGTGATCGCCCCTCTGTTCGCACCACTTGGATTTGGAGAGTGGCAGCCTGTAGCAGCATCTATCTCAGGATTTACAGCGAAAGAAGCAATCGTTTCTACAATGGGAGTTCTTGCAAATGTGTCCGGAGATACAGAAGATGCAGTGACAGTAGCACAGGGAGTTGCTTCTTGGTTCCCATCAACAATTGCAGCATTTACATTCCTTCTGTTCAACCTGCTTGACTCACCTTGTCTTGCAGCAATCGCAACAATGCACAGCAGATGCAGTCCAGAAAATGGTTCTGGTTTGCAATCCTGTTCCAGAATGTATTTGCTTATGTTGTGTGCCTGATCGTATACCAGGTAGGATCTTTCGTAACAGGCGGAGCATTTGGCGTAGGTACAGCAGTAGGATTTATCTTACTGATCTTCCTTCTGTTCATGCTCTTCAGACCAGATCCGTATAAAGATCAGAAAGTATATTCTAAACGTTCTGTGCAGGCAGCGTAATATGGAAAAGCAAGAATGCGAAAGGTTACTGTTCACACGATGTGCGACCAGCAACGCATCTCGCCATTTTAAATCGCCTTTGGCGATGGGGCGAGATGCATTCAAGTCAAAACGCGCATCCTCCGTGCAATCAGCGGAGTGATTGACACGGGAGTGAACAGTAACTGCGAAAGCACTCTTGAAGAAAAAATAGAGCTGGGTGCAGGAAATGTATCCGGCTCTTTGTTATAGTTAAGAGAAAAAACGAGGTGTTGAAGACAATGATAGCAAATATTGTAATAATAACTTTAATTATCGGATATTGTATTTTTCTCATTTATAAAGCATATAAAAATCATAAAGAAGGAAAACATGTCGGATGCGCCGGATGTAGTGGCAATTGTGGCAGTTGCGGTGGATGCAGCACGGCAGTGGGAAAATCCCAATATACGAAGAAAAAGTAGAAGGTGATTAGAATGGGAAATTCGACTGGTTCTATGTTTTATGCGTTTGGCGCATTTCTTTTGATTTACCTTGTAGGTGTATCCATTTATCAGATTTATCTGTGGATTAAGAGATGGAGAGAAAACAGAGAAGAGAAAGAAGACTAAAAGAGGAAGCTCAAAATGGCAGATATTATTATTGTACTGATTGTAATTATATTGCTCGGACTGGCTCTGAAAGGATCAATCAAACATTTTAAAGGAGAAGGTCCTTGTTGCGGAGGAGGTTCTGGAAATAGTAAGAAACCGAAAACAAAATTTTTAGACGGACCGGTGATTGGCAGAAAGATGTTGAAGATTTCAGGAATGCATTGTGAGCATTGTGCAAATACCGTAACGAATGCATTAAATGGATTGGACGGCGTTACTGCAAAGGTGAGTTTGAAGGACAATAGTGCAGAAGTTTCCTATGATAGAGAAATTGATCTGACAGATTTAAAAAATGCAGTAAAAAATGCAGGATATGAGGTCACATCTGTCTCATAAGAGCAAAACTCTGTGAGATAGCGAAGCAACTGATGCAGCGAAGACCAGAAAGCAGGAGTGCCGTGAGTAAAAAAGAGCAGATTATTGAAAAACTAAAAGAAAACGGATGCCGAATCACAAAACAGCGTAAGATGCTGATCGATATCATTCTGGAAAATGAATGCTCAAGCTGTAAAGAAATCTTTTATAAGGCATCTCAGGAAGATGAAAATATTGGCGTGGCAACGGTCTACAGAATGATCAATGCATTAGAAGAAATCGGAGCAATCAACAGAAAAAATATGTATAAAGTTGATTGTGCGCAGGATTGCCCGGAAGAGGGAGGCTGTATTATCATGTTGGATGATGATACGATTTTTAAACTCACAGAAACAGGATGGAATAAGGTGGTTCGCGAAGGATTAAAACATTGCGGTTATGTAAAAGACCAAAAAGTAACATCGATTAAATTACCGGAGAATAAACGATAAAATTTATCGATAAATGCAGTTAGAATTGACTATCTGTATACTGGGTTGATATGATGTATAAAAAATTTAGGAGGTTTTATATAATGTGGGATATATTTAAATTGAAAAAAGCAGGAATCTTTGCAGGAGGTGTTCTTTTCGGAACAGCGGGAGTGAAAATTCTTGCGAGTGATGATGCAAAGAAAGTTTACACAAACTGTACAGCAGCAGTTTTAAGAGCAAAAGACTGTGTGATGAAGACAGCAACAACTGTTCAGGAGAATGCAGAGGATATCCTTGCAGAGGCTCAGCAGATCAATGAGTCACGTGCAGCAAAAGAGGCTGAGGCTGTCTACGAAGCAGAAGAAGCAGAAGAGACAGAAACTCAGGAAGAGAATACAGGTGCGCAGGATTTCAAAGAGGAAGAAGTTTAATTCTCTATGAAATTCATTGTAAAGCATGAGATCAATGGCCGCCTTCGTATCCATGTTGTCCAGAAAAGGATGACATATACGGAGGCGGATACTCTATCCTGGTTTCTCTCCAATCAGAAGAATGTAACAGACGTAAAAGTATATGAACGCACCGCAGATGCTGTGATCTGTTATGTTGGAACCCGGGAAGAGGTATTGAATTTATTAAAGGAATTTTCTTATGAAAATACAAAACTGCCGGAGCATGTCGCAGCAGGTTCAGGAAGAGAATTGAATGCTGTTTATCAGGAAAAGCTGGTTATGAAGACGGTTCTTCATTATGGAAGTAAATTATTCCTTCCAATGCCGGTCCGTGCAGTGATTACATCTGTAAAATCAGTGAAATATATCTGGCACGGAATCCGTTGCCTGATGCATGGTAAGATAGAGGTTCCTGTCCTGGATGCTACAGCAATCAGCGTTTCCGTATTCCGTAGAGATTATGCTACAGCTGGATCTGTCATGTTCCTGCTTGGAATTGGTGAGATCATAGAAGAATGGACGCATAAAAAGTCTGTCGGAGATCTTGCGCGCAGTATGTCACTTAATGTCAATAAAGTGTGGCTGAAGAGAAATGAACAGGAGATTCTTGTAAAATCATCAGATATTGAGCCGGGAGACCATGTTGTGATCCGTATGGGAAATGTGATTCCTTTCGACGGGGAAGTGGTCGTTGGAGAGGGCATGATCAACCAGGCTTCTCTGACAGGCGAGTCATTACCTGTAAGAAGAAGCAAAGGACAGTCGGTTTTTGCCGGAACAGTACTGGAGGAAGGCGAGATAGAAGTCCTTGTCAAAGCTGTTTCAGGTTCAACGAGGTTTGAGAAAATTGTAACCATGATCGAGGATTCTGAAAAACTGAAGTCTTCTGTAGAAGGTAAGGCAGAACATCTTGCAGATAGACTTGTTCCATATACATTACTGGGGACAGGTGCAGTTTGGCTCCTGACAAGAAATATTACGAAGACACTGTCTGTTTTGATGGTAGATTTCTCCTGTGCATTGAAGCTTGCGATGCCGATCACTGTACTTTCGGCAATCCGTGAGGCAGGCGAGAACAATATCACAGTAAAGGGTGGTAAGTTCTTAGAGGCCGTGGCCGATGCAGATACAATCGTTTTTGATAAGACAGGAACATTGACAAAGGCAACGCCGACAGTGAAAGAGATTGTTGCTTTCAGTGAATACTCAGAAAATGATCTGCTTCGTATTGCAGCATGTCTGGAAGAACATTTTCCTCATTCTATGGCAAAGGCCGTTGTAGATGCAGCGAAAGAAAGACATTTGTCTCATGAAGAAATGCACTCAAAGGTAGAATATGTTGTGGCACATGGAATCTCTTCCTCTATTGATGATAAAAAGGTTCTGATCGGAAGCAGTCATTTCATTTTCGAAGATGAAGGATGTACGATTCCATCCGAATATCAGGATAGATACGATTCATTAAAACCAGAATACTCTCATCTGTATCTAGCAATCGAGAAACAACTTGTTGCAGTTATCTGTATAGAAGATCCGCTTCGTGAAGAGGCTGTGGAAATGGTTCGTGATTTGAAGAAAGCCGGTATTCGTAAAGTTGTTATGATGACAGGTGACAGTGAACGTACAGCAGCGGCAATTGCGAAACGTGTTGGTGTTGACGAATATTATGCTGAGGTTCTTCCGGAGGATAAAGCGAATTTTGTTGAGAAAGAGAAATCAGAAGGAAGAAAAGTAATTATGATCGGTGATGGAATCAACGATTCACCGGCTCTTTCGGCGGCGGATGCAGGAATTGCGATCAGTGATGGCGCTGAGATTGCAAGAGAGATTGCGGATATCACGATTGCAGCGGATGATCTGCGTGAAGTTGTGACGCTGAAACTTCTGGCAAATGCCATGATGAAGCGGATACATATGAATTACAGAAATATTGTCGGGATTAATTCAGGATTAATTTTGCTTGGCGTGACAGGAATTGTCCAGCGACAGTATCTGCACTTTTGCACAATGCGTCTACATTAATGATAAGCCTTGGAAGCATGAAGAATCTGCTGGATGAAAATAAAAGAACAGAACTTGAGTAGTTACTGTGAACAGCAATCTTGAGTGAAACAACATAAAATAAAAAAGGCAAGAAAAAGAACTGCCGGGATTAACTTTTGTAGAGGTTTGTCCCGGTAGTTCTTTTTTATATGATAGGAAAGTTCTTTCCTAACATATAAAAAACGCTCCGCTCAGGATGCGCACTGCGGCGTACAAGGTAGGTGTCGCAAGCGACCACCGCAGGCGCAAGAATGTGCCAAGGCACATTCTTTATTCTAATGAGAAACATTATCAGTAAATGATATTGATATTACGTTTTCGTTATAGTATAGTAAATACATAAGTTAGACGTAACTAACATGAGCAACAGAGGCATGTGGAAATGAATTCATAAACCATACAGGAAAAGTAATAAGTAAAATAATAGATAATCAGATCTTAATTTCAGGAGGTTCAGTATGAGTGTAGTAATCATTGGAGGACATGACAGAATGGTATGTCAGTATAAGAAAGTCTGTAAACAGTTTAATTGTAAGGCGAAGATCTTCACCCAGATGTCAGCAAGCTTAAGCAAACAGATTGGAAGTCCTGATCTGATCGTTCTTTTCACAAACACAGTATCCCATAAAATGGTTCGCTGTGCGGTAGAAGAGGCCGGCAGATGTAATGCGGATGTGATTCGATGCCACACCAGCAGCAAGAATGCTTTGGAAGAAATTTTGGAGAATGTTTGTGCATAATAAATATATCTGAATTATTGCGTTAAAAATAGAAAAATCCCTTCAGGAGAAATAAACTCCTGAAAGGGATTTTTCTGTATCATGCTGCCAATTACGCAGATTATCAATCTGAACAGGATCACAGCACCAATTTCTATAACTGGATATTTTTAAAGAGATCTCCAAGGTTTGTTCCGATATCTTCCGCTTTCGGGATCACAACCTTTTCAGCTTTCTCTTCAGCCTTCTCTTTGTCTTCTTCGAGAGCTTTCATGCTCAGGCTGATCTTACCATCTTTGATACCGATCACCTTTACTTCAACTTCGTCACCAACGGTGAGAACATCAGAAGGCATTTTCACACGCTTCTGGGAAATCTGGGAAACATGAACCAGACCGGAAAGTCCGTTTTCTAATTTAACAAATGCTCCATAGTTCTGAAGTGTCTCTACAGTTCCTTTCAGAACAGTTCCAACTTTCAGACTTGCAACCTGTGCATCACGTGCGGCTTTCTCTTTTTCTTTCAGAAGCTCACGTGCAGAAAGGACAAGACGATTGTTTGCCTGATCAACATCAATCACCTGTACTTCGATATCTTTGAGAAGATAATCTTCCAGATTCTCGATATAGGAAAGGGATAGCTTGGAAGCAGGAACGAATCCGCGAAGTCCTTCTACTATAACGATTACACCGCCGTTAACAACACCTTCAATTTTAACAGGAAGAACAGTTTTTTTATCCATATAATCCTGGACTCTGTTCCATGGATTCGCATCATCGAAATGATCTTCATAGTCTGCCATTGTTTCTGTTACTTCATTTGTCTGTAATTCTTTCATTTCTTCGCTCATTAAAAGCACCTCATTTTCTTTTTCTCGTTAATCAAAAGTATAACATATGTATGAGAAAAAATACAACAAAAGAGCCAAAATCCGTGAAGAAAATGAAAAATGCGGTTGGATTAATAGAAAAAAAATGTTACTCTACTTATTGAATAGTAAATTGTCAGGTTTAATACTTAATGAAGAAGCTGTTCATGTAAGATGACAGAATACAGAGATAAATTGATGTGAGTGTAAAAGTAAATAAGAGATAAATTTGAGAAGGAGAGATAGAAAAAATGGCTGAGAATAAAAAGGTGTATGTTGTAGGTCATAAGAATCCGGATACAGATTCTATCTGTACAGCAATTGCTTATGCAAATCTTAAGACAAAGATCACCGGAGAAACGTATGAGCCTCGTCGTGCAGGGCAGCTTAACGAAGAGACACAATATGTACTGGAACACTTTGGCGTAAAAGTTCCGACATTGCTTTCTGATCTTAGAGAACAGATAAAGAATGTGGAACTGAAAGAAAGTCAGGAAATTCAAGGAAGCCTCTCAATCCGTACAGCATGGGAAAAGATGTCAGAGATGAATACTCATACAATTCCAATCACACGTAACGGTGTGTTGGAAGGTGTGATCACAAAAGGTGATATTGCGAAATCCTATATGGAAGTCTATGATAACACAATGCTAGCGAAGGCAAGAACACAGTACCGTAATATTGCAGCGGCAGTAGAAGGTGAAATTGTAACAGGAAATGAACATGGTTATTTTTATAAAGGAAAAGTAACTGTTGCAGCATCAAGCAAAGAGTTGATGACAAGCTTTATCGAGAAAGATGATCTTGTTATCATTGGGGATCGAATTGATGCACAGCAGTGCGCAGTCGATCTGGATGCAAGCTGTATGGTAGTCTGCCAGAATGATCCGATCTCAGAAGATATTCTTCATCAGGCAGAGGAGAAAGAAATTGTTGTTATCTGGACACAGCATGATACATTTACAGCAGCACAGCATATCAGCCAGAGTATTCCGGTAAGATCTTTCATGACGAAGGATCACCTCGTAACATTCCGTAAGAATGATTATGTAGATGATGTGAAAGAAGTTATGGCACGTAAGCGTTTCCGTGATTTCCCGGTCGTAGATGAAGATGGAAAATTCTTAGGTCTTGTTTCCAGACGAAGACTTCTTAATGTCAGCAAGAAACAGGTGATCCTTGTCGATCATAATGAGAAGAATCAGGCAGTCGACGGAGTGGAAGAGGCAGATGTCCAGGAGATTATTGATCACCACAGATTGAGCAGTATCGAGACGATCGGACCTGTATTTTTCAGAAATCAGCCGGTTGGATGTACAGCAACAATTGTATCTCAGATGTATGAGGAAAATGGTGTCGAAATAGATCCGGTGAATGCAGGACTTCTTTGTTCCGCAATTATTTCCGATACATTGATGTTCCGTTCCCCAACTTGTACACTACTTGATGAAAGCACAGCGAAAAAGCTTGCAGAGATTGCCGGGATCAATATAGAGAAACTTGCGCAGGCGATGTTCAAGGCAGGAAGCAACCTCAAAGGAAAGACAGCCGAGGAAATTCTCTTCCTTGATTTCAAACAGTTTACAGTGAATGATACGGTATTTGGTGTTGGTCAGGTGAATTCAATGAGCGAAGAAGAGCTTGAAGAGATTAAGGCAACAGTACTTCCGGAGATGGAAAAGACAAGACAGAACCACAGTCTGGATATGATTTTCTTTATGCTGACAAATATTATTGCAGAATCCTCTGAACTGATCTGCAGTGGTAATGAAGCAAGAGAAAAGATCATCGGAGCTTATGATCTGGAAGATAATGCACAGAAACTGATGCTCAAAGGTGTCGTATCACGTAAGAAACAGCTCGTTCCGGCACTTGTATCAGCACTGCAGCAGTAAGAAAGCCCAAGACATTTTTAAATAGAAAGTCAGAACCGTCTCCGTAACAGGGGACGGTTTTCAGGAGGAAAGAGAAATGGCGAAACAGGTATGGAAAGCCGGTAATATGGTCTACCCACTTCCGGCAGTTATGGTAAGTACGGCAGATAAAGAAGGAAATACGAACATTTTTACCGTTGCATGGACAGGGACTGTATGCACAAACCCGGCGATGGTATACATTTCCGTAAGACCGGAAAGATATTCGTATCATATGATTGAAGAGAGTGGAGAGTTTGTGATCAATCTGACAACCGAACAGCTCGCCCATGCGACAGATTACTGCGGTGTGCGCTCCGGCCGGGATGTGGATAAATGGAAAGAGTGTCATCTGACTGCGAAAAAGGCAGAGAAGCTTACTTACGCACCGGTCATTGAAGAAGCACCGGTCAATATTGAATGTGTTGTAACAAAAGTTGAGAAACTCGGAAGCCATCACATGTTTCTTGCAGAAGTGAAGGCAGTTCAGGTGGATGAGTCCTATATGAATGAAAATGGTAAATTTGAACTCAATAAGACAGGTCTTCTGGCATATTCCCATGGAGAATATCTTGGACTTGGCAAAAAGATCGGAACGTTTGGGTACAGCGTGAGAAAAAAGAAGACCGTTGACAAACGAACTGCTAAGAAGATCACAACAAAAAATGAATCAAGGAGCAAGAAATCTCCAGAGAAAAGAAATGTAAATAAAAATACAACATTCAGAAAGAAAGGAAAAGCTAAGAAATGATTTCGTTTGAAAATGACTATTCAGAAGGCGCACATGAGGAAATCCTGCGCAGACTGGCAGAAGTAAATAAAGAAGGAATTACAGGATACGGAAATGATTCATATTGTGAATCCGCAAAGGAAAAGATCCGTCAGGCATGTAAATGCCCGGAGGCAGACATTTACTTCCTTGTGGGAGGAACACAGACAAATCAGACAGTAATTGATTCTGTACTTCAAAGCTATGAGGGAGTTATCGCAGCTGAGACAGGACATGTTGCATCACACGAGGCGGGTGCGATTGAAGCTTCCGGTCATAAAGTACTGACCCTTCCACAGCAGGAAGGGAAGATCCAGCCAAAAGACGTGGCTGATTGTTTGAATCAGTTTTATAGTGATGGGAATCATGAACACATGGTTTTCCCGGGGATGGTTTACATCTCTCACCCAACAGAGTATGGCACACTGTATACACGCGGAGAACTCGCAGAGCTTTCTGATATCTGTCAGCAGTACCATATTCCTCTGTATCTTGATGGAGCACGTCTTGGATATGGTCTTGCAGTAGAAGATACAGATGTGACAATGGAAGATATTGCAGAATACTGTGACATTTTCTATATTGGTGGAACAAAGGTAGGTGCCTTCTGCGGAGAGGCAGTTGTATTTACAAAAGAAAATGCACCGAGACATTTTGTGACACTGATCAAACAGCACGGAGCACTGCTTGCCAAAGGATGGTTCCTTGGTGTTCAGTTTGATACGTTATTTACAGATGATCTGTATATGAAAATCAGTAAGAATGCAATCATAACAGCTGCGAGACTAAAAAAAATCCTGAAAGAAAAAGGATATGACTTCTATATTGATTCTCCGACGAACCAGATCTTTGTTGAGATGGAAGATGAGAAGCTGAAAGAACTTGAGAAGAATGTCAGAGTCAGTTTCTGGGAGAAGACGGATGAGAAGCATACGGTGGTGAGATTGGCCACGAGCTGGGCGACAGATATGGGGAAGGTTGAGAAGCTGAGGGAGTATTTATAAAAAAGTAAGAATATAAATAATAGTAAGTGCAGATAATATATAGAATCCTATAAAATGAGAATCATTATCAAATAGAAATATTGCGTTTTGTAAAGAAACTTGATAGAATGCATATAGTTAGAGAAAACTAACTGTGTGAATAAATCATGTATACTCCTTTGTCTGTAATACCTGAACACAGGCGAGGGAGTCCTCAGAAAGGATGGACAACTATGAATTATCTGGAAATTGAAAAAGTAATTGGAAGAGAAATTATCGACTCACGCGGAAATCCAACGGTTGAGGCAGAAGTGCATCTTGTAGATGGAACTGTAGCAAGAGGTGCGGCTCCAAGTGGTGCTTCTACCGGAGAATTTGAGGCACTTGAACTTCGTGATGGAGACAAGTCAAGATTCGGTGGAAAAGGTGTTTCCCGTGCGGTAGAAAATATTAATACAACGATCAACAGTGCATTAGTTGGAATGGATGCAGGCGACACTTATGCAATTGATCAGGCTATGATCCAGGCAGATGGAACAAAAGATAAATCGAATCTTGGCGCAAATGCAATTCTTGCTGTTTCAATCGCATGTGCAAGAGCGGCAGCAGATGCACTTGAGATTCCGCTGTACCGTTTTCTTGGAGGAGTGAATGGAAACAGACTTCCTGTTCCAATGATGAACATTGTAAATGGCGGGTGTCATGCACTTTCTTCCGGACTGGATGTGCAGGAGTTCATGATCATGCCGGTTGGAGCACCGTCTTTTAAAGAATGCATCCGCTGGTGTACAGAGGTATTCCATGCACTTGCAGGAATCTTGAAAGACAGAGGACTTGCAACATCTGTAGGTGATGAGGGTGGATTTGCCCCGGCGCTGAAATCAGACGAAGAAGCAATCGAGACAATTCTTGAGGCTGTGAAGATGGCCGGATATGAGCCGGGAAAAGACTTCAAGATCGCAATGGATGCGGCATCCTCAGAATGGAAGACAGGGACGGTTGGAGAGTATAAACTTCCAAAGGCAGGAACAGTCTATACATCAGAACAGCTCATTGACCACTGGAAAAAACTGGTAGAGAAATATCCAATCATCTCAATCGAAGATGCGCTTGACGAGGAAGACTGGGAAGGATGGAAAAAACTGACAGCGGAGCTGGGAGATAAAGTCCAGCTGGTTGGAGATGATCTTTTTGTCACAAACACAGAGAGACTGGCGAAAGGAATCACACTCGGATGCGGAAATTCTATTCTGATCAAACTGAATCAGATCGGATCTGTATCTGAGACTCTTGAAGCAATCAAGATGGCACACAAAGCAGGTTACACAGCAATTTCTTCCCACCGTTCCGGTGAGACAGAGGACACAACGATTGCAGATCTTGCGGTAGCATTGAATACCTGCCAGATCAAGACCGGAGCGCCGAGCCGTTCGGAGCGTGTAGCGAAATATAATCAGTTACTCCGCATCGAGGAAGAACTTGGAACAAGCGCAGTATATCCGGGGAATGACGCATTTAATGTGAGATAACATCAGTAAAATAATCTGACAGCCAGTAAAATCCATGCATTTTATAATCCCAGTGGGATGAAATGCATGGATTTTTGTGTATATATTTCTTTGATTTTCATCTAGATTTTTTTATCTATATGTCATACAATAGAAATGTACTTGCCGTCAGGCAACATAATATTTAAAAATATTTGGAGGATTTCATTATGAAGAAACCGGTTCTGGTCATTATGGCAGCAGGAATGGGAAGCAGATATGGCGGGCTGAAGCAGATTGACCCGGTAGATCAGGAAGGACATATTATTATGGATTTCTCGATCTTTGATGCAAAACGCGCAGGATTTGAGAAAGTCGTATTTATTATTAAGAAAGAAAATGAAGCAGATTTTAAAGAAGCTGTTGGAAAGAGAATTGAGAAGATCATGGATGTAGCATATGTATTCCAGGATCTGAACAATCTCCCAGAAGGTTACGAAGTTCCGGAAGGACGTGTAAAGCCTTGGGGAACAGCACATGCTGTTTTAAGTGCGATCGATGAGGTGGATGGACCATTTGCAGTAATCAACGCGGACGATTATTACGGACGTCATGCATTTGAGACAATCTATGAATTCCTTACAACACATGAAGATGATGATAAGTACCGTTATACAATGGTAGGTTATCGTCTGAAGAATACAGTTACAGATAACGGACATGTTGCTCGTGGCGTATGTGAACTCAATGAGGCGAAAGAGTTGGTTGGAATCACAGAGCGTACAAAGATCGAGAAGCGTGACGGTGGAATCGCTTTCTCAGAAGACGACGGAGAGACATGGACAACTATCGACGGAGATACTCTTGTATCCATGAATATGTGGGGATTCACAAGAAGTATTTTAGATGAGATCAAAGCAGGATTTCCGGCATTCCTTGAGAAAGGTATTAAGGAGAATCCGATGAAATGTGAGTACTTCCTGCCATCCGTAGTCAGTGACCTTCTGGCAGAGGGCAGAGCAACCGTAAGAGTGCTTGAATCCGAAGATAAATGGTATGGAGTTACATACAAAGAGGACAAACCGGTTGTAGTCGCAGCGGTACAGGCTTTGAAAGACGAAGGTCTTTATCCACAGAAATTGTGGGATTAGATTATGTGTTGTCAGTTACAGAATTTGTGAATCATAATGATCATGCAACATTTTTACCATAAGAGGAACTATTCGTATAAAGATTTTTGTGGTGGATGTGTTATAATCAGAGATAACAAAGCAAAGATAAGCAAGCTGTCGAACACAGTTACTGTGAGTGGCAGCAATTTGAGCAATAAAGCTCAGAGGAGGAATTTTAAAATGGCAATTTTAGTAACAGGAGGCGCCGGATTTATCGGAAGCCACACATGTGTAGAACTTTTGAATGCAGGATATGATGTTGTAATCGCAGATAACCTTTACAACGCATCAGAGAAAGCTGTAGACAGGGTAAAACAGATCACAGGAAAAGATCTGAAGTTCTATAAAGCAGATATCCGCGACAAAGAAGCAATGAACGAGATCTTTGAGAAAGAAGAGATCGAGTCGGTTATTCATTTCGCAGGACTCAAGGCAGTAGGTGAATCAGTTGTTAAACCACTCGAATACTACGAGAATAACATTGCAGGAACTTTAGTTCTCTGTGATGTAATGAGAAATCACGGCGTGAAGAATATCATCTTCAGTTCTTCTGCAACAGTATATGGTGACCCGGCATTTATCCCGATCACAGAAGAGTGCCCAAAGGGAACATGTACAAACCCATACGGATGGACAAAATGGATGCTGGAGCAGATCCTGACAGATCTTCATACAGCTGATCCGGAGTGGAACGTCGTACTTCTTCGTTACTTCAACCCAATCGGAGCTCATGAGAGCGGACTGATCGGAGAAGATCCGAAGGGAATCCCGAACAACCTGATTCCATACATTACACAGGTCGCAATCGGTAAACTTGAGTGTCTTGGTGTATTTGGAGACGATTATGATACACACGACGGAACGGGTGTACGTGATTACATTCACGTAGTCGATCTCGCAGTTGGACATGTCCGCGCAGTAGAGAAATTGAAAGAGAAAGCAGGAGTTTCCGTATATAATCTTGGAACAGGAAACGGATATTCCGTACTTGACATGGTGAAAGCATTCTCCAAAGCTTGTGGAAAAGAGATTCCTTATCAGATTAAACCACGTCGTGCAGGAGATATTGCTACATGTTACTGTGATGCTTCCAAGGCAAAGGAAGAACTGCACTGGGTAGCTGAGAGAGATCTGAACAAGATGTGTGAAGATTCCTGGAGATGGCAGAGTATGAATCCAAACGGATACGAGGATTAAGTTTGATTAATCATTTATAATGTGAAATGGAAAGTTGTTGATGAGCAAGGGCGCGCGATGATAGTGTAGTTTTCTGTGCCATCAACAACTTTTTTGTATCATTTGTAAATTATGTTGACCAACCGCGAACAATAACACAGCTCTTGCAACCAACAGTCCATCTGTATTATACTAATAGAACACGATTAAATTCAGAAAAAATGGAGATAGAAAAATGAAGCGCGAAGTAGATCTTAATGAAATTTCAGACGGACGTCTGTATTCCTCCGGAGATATGGTTAAGGTGGACTGTCATGACTGTGAAGGCTGCTCTGCATGCTGCCAGGGAATGGGAAATTCCATCCTATTGGATCCAATGGATCTGTGGAGATTACAACTCGGAAAAAAAGAGAATTTTGATACACTGCTTGCAAACTATCTGGAATTGAATGTAGTTGACGGGATGGTACTTCCTAATTTAAAGATGGCAGGAGAGGAAGAAGCCTGTCTGTTCTTGAAAGATGGAAGATGTTCTATTCATGGATACAGACCGGGAATCTGCCGTTTGTTCCCTCTTGGACGTATTTATGAAGAAGATGGGTTTAAATATTTCATCCAGATACATGAATGTAAGAAGCAGGAACGTGGCAAGGTGAAGATTAAGAAGTGGCTTGGAATTTCAAATCAGAAGAGATACGAAGATTTTGTGTGGAGATGGCACACATTTCTTAAGAATTGTGAAGAAGGCATGAAAGAACTTGATGAGCAGAACGCGAAAGTACTGACGGTTGTGGTTCTTCGCAACTTTTATCAGATGCCTTATCAGGCAGAGGAAGAAGCACAGTTTTATCCGGAATTTGAAGAAAGACTGGAGCGATTGAATGCAATGTTTGGATTTTAAAAAGGGAAGCCAACAATATGTGAAAGGCAGCAAAAGATGGAAAGTAACAGTAGTAAAAAACAGATATTAAAAGAAATTTTTGGATACGATTCTTTCCGCAAAGGGCAGGAGGAGATTGTAGATCAGATCTTGAATGGAAGAGATGTGCTTGCAATCATGCCGACCGGAGCAGGAAAGTCACTTTGTTATCAGGTTCCGGCACTTCTGATGTCTGGGATCACGATTGTAGTATCACCGCTGATTTCATTGATGATCGATCAGGTGAAGGCACTGAATGAAGCAGGAGTTCATGCAGCGTATATTAACAGTGCACTGACAGAACGGCAGATTACAAAAGCATTAGAACTGGCAGCGGCAGGCAGATATAAGATGATTTATGTTGCGCCGGAACGTCTGTTGACACCACGGTTTCTGGACTTTGCATGTCATGCAGAACTTTCTATGGTGACAATCGATGAGGCTCACTGTATTTCCCAGTGGGGACAGGATTTCCGCCCAAGTTATGTGAAGATCACAGAATTCATCCGCCAGCTTCCAAGACGCCCGGTCGTCAGTGCATTTACAGCAACAGCAACACAGAAAGTAAGAGAAGATATTCTTGAAGTACTTGATCTTGAATCTCCTTATATAAATGTATCTGGTTTTGACAGAGAGAACCTTTACTTCGAAGTAAGACCAGCGCGTGGGAAGAAGGATGCAATTAAGGAATATCTTACACAGCACAGAGAAGACAGTGGAATTATTTACTGTGCAACAAGAAAAAATGTAGATGAACTCTATTTGGAATTGCAGAATGCCGGATTCTCTGTCGGAAGATATCATGCAGGAATGGGGACAGAGGCAAGAAATGAAAGTCAGGAAGATTTCATTTATGACAGGATAGAGATTATGATCGCAACGAATGCATTTGGAATGGGAATAGATAAGTCCAATGTCCGTTTTGTACTTCATTATAATATGCCGCAGAGCATGGAAAATTATTACCAGGAGGCAGGCAGAGCCGGACGAGACGGAGAACCGGCAGAATGTATCCTTTTCTATTCACCGCAGGATATCATGATCAATCAGCTCCTGCTGGATAGTAAAGAGCAGATTGGAGAATACACAGAAGAAGAACTCCGGGTGATCCGGGAACAGGATGTTCTCCGACTGCGTAAGATGAGTAATTATTGTACGACAAGCATGTGTCTCAGGAAATACATATTGAATTATTTCGGACAGGAGACAGAAGAACATTGTGGGAATTGTTCCAATTGTCTGGAAGAATTCGTAGAGCTTGATGTCGGAGAGATTGCGGCAGACGTGATCGAGTGTGTGCGCGAATCCAGACAGAGATACGGTATGACAATGATCCTTTCCACACTGGCGGGAGCGAATACAGCGAAGATCAGAAGTGCAGGGATGAATGAACTTTCCATTTATGGAAGACAGAGTAAATGTTCTCAGCAGAGGCTGAAAGACGTAGTTTATACACTGCTCGAACACGGATACCTTCAACAGAGCGCAGATCGTTATGCGATCCTGAAACTGACAGACCGGTCAGAAGAATTACTGAAATCGAGAGAATTGAAACTTCGCTGCAAGAAGTCAGAACTTACAGAAAAGAAAAAGTCCGGAAGTGGAAAGAAAGCGTCTCATAGAAAGGGAGAGAGTTTCGGGAATCTTACAGATAAAAGCCGAGAATTATTCGAAGAATTGCGTTCTGTGCGTTATTCTTTGGCAAAGAAAAAAGGAATTCCGCCATATATGGTCGCTTCAGATCGTACATTACATGAGATGTGTGTACTTGTTCCATTCAAAAAAGAGGAACTGCTTGAAGTACATGGTATGGGATTTAAGAAATATGAACAGTACGGAGCAGTTTTTCTTGATAAGATTCAAGAAGTGACAGCAGGTGATAAAAAAGGTTACGGTATATCAGAAGATGCGGATGGGACAGACGCAGTTCAGAACCAGAATCCTCTAGACATCGGACCATTTGGAAGCGTAGAGAATTAACAGCAAAAAAGAAGTAAAAGAAAGAAGTGACATAAAAGTGTCTGTAAAAATATTTCCAACATTAAAAAATTATAAAAAAGAATATTTGCCAAAAGATATTTTAAGCGGAATTATCATGGCAGCGGTCTCAATTCCAATCTCTATGGGGTATGCACAGATCGCAGGTGTTCCGGCGGTGTATGGACTTTATGGATCTGTTCTGCCGATCCTGCTATTTGCCATGCTCTCAACTTCAAAACAGTTTATCTTTGGAGTAGATGCGGCACCGGCGGCAATTGTCGGAGCTGCACTGGCAACACTTGGAGTGACGGCAGAATCAGCCAGGCATTGCAGTATGTACCATTGATCGCATTGTTTACAGGACTCTGGTTATTGTTGTTTTATCTTTTACATGCAGATAAGATTGTTGATTTTATCTCAACACCGGTTATGGGTGGATTTATCAGTGGTATTTCAGTGACAATTATTATGATGCAGATTCCGAAACTGATGGGAAGCCCGGCGGGAACTGGAGAATTCATAGAACTTGCAGAACACATTTTTCAGGCAATCACAAAGATAAACTGGTTGTCCTTTGGAATGGGAATTGGAGCACTTGTAATCTTGATTGTATCCAAAAAACTGATTCCAAAGTTCCCGATGGCAATCGTTATTATGATTGCCGGAGTTCTCTCGACAATTGTCTTTCATGTAAACCAGTATGGTGTAGTTCTCCTGCAGGCAGTTCAACCAGGGCTTCCGCGGCTTATTTTCCCGGATTTTACAGGGATCAATCTTACCCAGGCTGTGGGAAGAGCACTTATGGTTGCTGTTGTGATCATGGCAGAGACACTTTTGTCAGAGAACAATTTTGCATCCAAAAACGGATATGAACTGGATGACCGTCAGGAAATCCTTGCCTGTGCCGCAGGAAATCTTGCTGCCGGTGCAGTTGGATGCTGCCCGGTAAATGGAAGTATTTCCAGGACTTCCATGAATGAACAGTATGGAGGAAAGACACAGGTTGTATCCATTACAGCGGGACTGACCATGGCAGTTGTACTTATAGGTGCAACCGGATTTATCGAATATCTTCCGGTTCCGGTATTGACGGCAATCGTAATCTCTGCACTGATGAATGTTGTAGAGACACATCTTGCAGTACGTTTGTTTAAAGTAAGCAGAAACGAATTTTATATTTTTATTGCAGCAGGGATCGGTGTGCTGTTCCTTGGTACGATTTACGGAGTTGTGATCGGAATTTTGTTATCTTTTGTAGCAGTGATTTTAAGGGCTACAAACCCTCCGAGATCTTTCCGTGGAATGATTCCGGGAAAAGAAGTTTATTATGATCTGGAGAGAAACCGTTTTGCATATCCAATCAAGCATGTGATTATTTACAGATTTAGCGAGAACCTTTTCTTTGCAAATAACAAAGTGCTGGTTTCAGATATTGAAAACAGCATCAAAGAGGATACAAAGGTCGTAATTCTGGACGCATCAGCAATCAACAGCCTGGATATTACAGCGGCAGATGCACTCGAAATGCTTGCAGCAAGTCTGAAAAAACGTGGAATTAAGTTCTATATCACAGAACATTCCAGAGAAGTTAACGATCAGATGAGAAAGCTTGGAATCGGACATTTGATAAAAGAAGGTGCTGTGCGAAGAACAATTCTTGCGGCACTTCATGATGCGGGGATTGAGCAGCCTTGCCCATTGGATATTCCAGAAGAAGATCTCGAAAAACTTAAACGAAGAGAATATTTTTCCCTTCCTGCAGAAGAAGAAAATACACTGGAAGAGTTTGCATGGGCATTTGGTGATGATGCAGTCAAAGAAATTGAGAAACGAGTGCTTTCTATTGTGAAGCAGATCCATGAGATTACAGATCTCGAGAAACTTTCCGAAGAAGGAATCAAAGAAAAACTGGAATTTTGGAATTCACTTGGAGCACTTGATGAAGATGAGTTGCTCCGCAGAATGGAGCTTCACTTAGATGATCTTCCAAGTGATGTAAAAGAAAACAAAAAACTCGTCATTGAATTGATCGAGCGTAGAAGAAGAAAACTTAGAGATCGTCTTCTGAAAGAGCATCCAGAGATTGTTGAGCATATTGAAGAGCGAAGAGAGCGGCTGGAGCGAAGACTTGAGAAACAGAATCCAGATGCTGTAAAGCGTCTGAAACACTGGAAAGATGAAGAATCCTAAAGAACAATCTGTAAGATACGTTACTGCTCACTCCGTTCACAGTAACGTAGCCAAAATTCATTCCAAATTGCCTGCGGCAATGGAATTTTGGCTTGTATGTCTCGGGATTTTGGCATATTCATGCCAAAACACCTCGCGGGATAGTGGTGTGTGAACAGTAACTAAGATTCTTAATAAATCTTTAGGATTGTCAAAGTTCCCTTGTTTCTGCAAAAAAGGAATGCTATGATTAATATGGAAGAAAAAGTCAGGGGACAATTTTGATTGGCTCCTGATTCTAAGAATAGAAAAGAAAAAAGGGATAAGCATGTGGTCTAAAGAAACAAAAGAAGAAAAAGAACGCAAGAAAGAACAAGCGTTTTATGAACATTATGGCGCGATGGGAAAAAGCAAGGAATCCATTAGAAAAGAGTGGGAGAGACGCAAGAGGAATGAACAACGCATTCGACGCCTCAAGAGACGAAGGAGAATTGCAATTGTATTGATTCTGCTCGTTGTATTAGTTCCGGCAGTTTCAACATTTACTTATTTTAGAATGAATCCGATTGTATTACGGAGTAAAGTGATCGCGCAGGAAAAGAAAGAAAGTATGGATCTGATGTCCAACATCCGTTTCGTTGTCGGTGGAAAAGTGAAAGATGTGAAGACAGAAGGGAAAGTAGATACGAATAAAGAAGGAAAATATACGGTTTACTATGTCTATGGTAAACAAAAAGTAAAAGCTGAAGTCGAAGTTAAGGATACAAAAGCACCTGAGCTTAAAATGAAAGACAGTTATACAACAGAACTTCCGAAAGATATCAAGCCGGAAGATTTTGTAGAATCAGTAAAAGATGCATCAGATGTCACACTTGAATTTGTCGGACAGGATTCCTGGGAGAAGAAAGGAAAATACGGAGTAACTGTTGTTGCAACAGATAGTGACGGTCATAAGACAGAAGGCAAATCAACACTGAATTTGGAAGAGGATACAACAGGGCCGACGATTGAAGGAGCAGATGATAAAGAACTTGCACAGGGCGATACGATGGACTTCAATGAAGGGGTTACGATAAAGGACGATATGGATCCGGAGCGACATTGGAAGTACAGGGCGCTGATAAAGTGGATTTTGCGACACCGGGAACCTATGTTGTTACCTATCTTGCAAAAGACCGTTCCGGAAACGAGACAAAGATTGAGCGAAAGATCAAAGTGAAAGAGAATCCGGATTGGAATGAGAAAGTTGTTTATCTGACTTTCGATGATGGTCCGTCAGAGAATACCGGAAAGATTCTTGACATTTTGAAAGAAAAAAATGCAAAGGCAACCTTCTTCGTTACAGGAAATAATCGGGAACATGATGATATGATTAAAAGAGCCTTTTCCGAAGGACATTCGATTGGACTTCATACCTATACACATGATTATGCAACAGTTTACTCATCCGAAGATGCATACTTCGCAGATTTGCAGAAAATATCAGATCTGGTAGAGAGTATCACAGGAACGAAATCCATGATCATTCGTTTCCCAGGAGGTTCCAGCAATACCGTCAGTGCAAAATATGTCAAAGGATTGATGACAACACTTACGAAAGCAGTGAGAGACAAAGGATATCAGTATTTTGACTGGAACTGTGATTCTACTGACGCAAGCGGAAATAATGTGCCAGTAGAAAAACTGGTTTCAAACGCAACATCCTGCACGGCAAATCATGTTGATATTCTGATGCATGATACAGATGCAAAAGATACAACCGTACAGGCATTGCCACAGATTATTGATTACTATAGAAGTCAGGGATATACATTCAAAGGACTGACCGTTGATAGTGTGGCAGCGCACCATGGAGTGAATAATTAGATTGCATAATGACAAAAATAAAGGGTACTAGACTTGGCAAATTGCTGGTGTAGTGCCCTTTTATCAAATGCAGATCAAAAATTATTTGCAATATTTTATAGAAGAAATTATTGTATAACTCTAGAACCAAAAATGAAAGCGAAAATGTTTCACTTGGTTGATATGTTAGAAAATTATGGCAATGAATTAAGAGAACCATACAGTAAACATTTAGGTGACGGTATATTTGAGCTTCGTTGTAAATTAGGAACAGATATTACAAGAGTGTTATATTTTTTCTATAGGTAATTGCGAAACAAGTTCGCAATCCTGATTAAAAATGCGGTAAGAATCCTGCAATGCAGGATTCTTAAGATGAGAAGCAGGTGATATCAAAATTAGACATGACAAAAAGACTTCCCAGATGGACTGCGAAGAAAATGCTATAAATACCAAAAGGTCAGGCAATCAAAGGTTTTAAACTTCGTATATATTGATGCTGGTGGATTTTATCAGCAACAAGTACGGTAACAAGCTGTGTAATTCCGGCAAGAAGTAAATCAGCATGAAGTGTTTTTTCGTTCTGTGTTTTGCGATTCGCAATGCAGAAACTATCCTTGAATTGGTTGATTGATTTTTCGACATTTACACGGATCTTGTAAGTGTCGTCCCATTCCTGTGAACCTCGTTCTACACCAGGATAGGCGCGGAGATTCTTCTCTGAATAAATATAAATCATTCGTCCGCAGGAAGAAGTGGTGCATGGATTATCACAGTGACACACCCGACGTTTTGACTTGTCGGCAGGATTGTATTCCCATTTCATTTTTGGGCATACAAATTTCATGGTAGGAAGCTTGCTACGTAAATGAGATTTACTTCCTTCCCGTTTCATGGGAAGTGACGAATCATGTGGACAGCAGGGAATGCCATTTTCATTTACTGTGTAGTCCGTCCCTTCCATGGATAGTTTCACCCGGAGAGGAATAAAAGCCTTACGGAATCCGATATCTTCGAAAAGAGACTTATAGATTTCAATCGTATCAAAAGCGGCATCTCCAAGAAACGTCTTTGGTTCAATCAAAGGATGCTTTTGAAAAAAATCAATTAAAACAGGAAGCAGAGCTTTTGAGTCGGCAAGAGATTTATCTTCATCTGGAGAATCTGATTTCTTTTCTACAATAATGTCAGGATGTGCAGTTAGAAAATCCTTGTTGTAGAAAGATATGTCGCGGACAATACCAAGTCCATTTGTGACGATACCGAATTTATAGGCATAACAGAAGTGACCATTGATGTACATCTGTTGGATTGCCGGGGTGGCTGCAGCATGGGTTGGCATGGAACCATAAGCTGCTTTGTAAGGATCATAGGAATCATCAAGGTTATGGGATTTCTTAAAAACCTTCAGCTGTTTAATAATACGGTTGGCATACTTCGGATTATTTTCCGTAACCCATGCTTCAATACCGGAGGTATCAAAGATTGTCATGCCGGCAAGAGCAGGATTCAGTTTTTGGCATATCGGTTCAGTCAGGTCTACAAGATAATCGAACATAGATTGTAAGTCTGCCAAGAAATCCTGTTTAAATCGAGTGAATTTTGAACCATCCGGCACAACATCGAAGCCGCAGAAATCACGCAGTTCCTGAGAGTATTTCAAAAACACAATCAGGAGCGTGTCAGTCGGGATTGAAAAAATACGCTGGAGCAGAAGTGCCTTGAGCATAGGATAAAGCTGGTGCTTGCGTGGCCTTCCGGTTCGAGCATGAAAATGAGAAACAAAAGAAACAGGAACAATTTCATCGAGGTTAATGGCTTCGTCAAGAAGAGAAAGAAACTGATATTTATCGTTGTCGAATTTATTTTGATAATCTTCAAAAACTTCTGCCAAAGTGAGTTGCTTATGTGTTATCATATAGGTATATCTCCTTTAGGTGGATTGGTATTTAGTTTCTAGTCAACTCTATTTTACCATAAACCTTGAGGAGATATTTTATTTTAACAACAAAAAAATGCCGTATTTATGCGGTGTTTGGCGTTTCGCAAACGCCTATATATTTTTTCTATTATGAAGGGAGAATAATATTAACGAATGGTTTTACTAAAAAGACTCAAAAAACTCCACCAAGAGAAATTAAAATTGCTAAAGAAAGTCGAAAAGATTTTATAGAAAGGAATGGTAAATAAAATGAGTGAATTTAGAGATTTGTTAAATGAACAACTTAAAGATCCAGAGTTTAAAAAGGAATGGGATGACATTCAACCGGAAATGGATGTTATTCGAGCAATGATTGATAATAGAATTGCTCAAAATCTAACGCAAAAAGAACTTGCTGAAAGAACAGGAATCAACCAAGCAGATATTAGCAAGCTTGAAAACGGAACAAGAAACCCGTCATTAAAAATGCTTAAAAGATTAGCCGCCGGAATGGGAATGGCTCTGAAAATAGAATTTGTTCCTATGACTGTACGGAAATAGCCTATATTGACTGCTTTATATAGGCTTAACTGAAACATAAATTAAATCCAATATTTGTAAATTAACAGAGGTCGGTCTTACTGTTGCAACAGTAAGACCGACCTCGTAACTATTCTAATAAAAATATTATTAAATCTTAAAGAATTATATCTTAATCCTCATCATCTGTCTGTACAGAGTAAGTCTGTCTCTTTCTGGCCATCTCATCGCTCTCAAGATATTCATCATAAGTTGTGATCTTATCGATCAGCTTACCGCCCGGAACAATCTCCATGATACGGTTCGCTGTTGTCTGTACGATCTGGTGGTCTCTTGATGTAAAGAGAAGTACTCCAGGGAACTTGATCAGACCATTGTTGAGTGCTGTGATAGATTCCATATCCAGGTGGTTCGTTGGCTCATCAAGAAGCAGTACATTTGCTCCTGAGATCATCATCTTGGAGAGCAGGCAGCGAACTTTCTCACCACCGGAAAGTACAGCAACTTTCTTCACTCCGTCTTCACCGGAGAAGAGCATTCTTCCAAGGAATCCACGAACATAAGTTACATCTTTTTCCTCAGAGTACTGTGTCAGCCACTCTGTGATATTGTAGTCATTGTCGAATTCTCCGCCGAAATCCTTCGGGAAGTAAGCCTGAGAAGTTGTAACTCCCCATTTATATGTTCCCTCATCCGGTTCCATCTCGCCAATCAGGATTTTGAAGAGGATTGTCTTAGCAAATTCATTTCCACCAACGAAAGCAACTTTATCCTCACGGCCAAGTGTGAATGTAAGATTATCAAGAATCTTTTCGCCGTCAATTGTCTTGGAAAGTCCTTCTACAGTGAGAACTTCATTACCAATCTCACGGTTCGGACGGAAGTCAATGTAAGGATATTTACGGCTGGAAGGTCTGATCTCATCAAGCTGGATTTTCTCCAGGGCACGCTTTCTGGAAGTAGCCTGTTTGGACTTGGAAGCGTTCGCACTGAATCGGGAAATAAATTCCTGCAGCTCTTTGATCTTTTCTTCTTTTTTCTTGTTGGCCTCTTTCATCTGACGAATCAGCAGCTGGCTTGACTCGTACCAGAAGTCATAGTTTCCTGCGTAAAGCTGGATCTTACCGTAATCAATATCGGCAATCTGTGTACATACCTTGTTCAGGAAGTAACGGTCATGGGATACAACGATAACTGTGTTGTCAAAGTTGATCAGGAATTCTTCCAGCCATGCGATTGCATCAAGATCCAAGTGGTTGGTAGGCTCGTCAAGAAGCAGGATATCCGGGTTTCCGAACAGTGCCTGTGCAAGAAGAACCTTGACCTTCTCAGAACCTGTCAGGTCTTTCATCAATTTATAATGAAGTTCTGTCTCGATACCAAGTCCGTTCAGAAGGTTGGCAGCATCAGATTCTGCTTCCCATCCATCCATTGTAGCGAACTCAGCTCCAACTCACTTGCTTTGATTCCGTCTTCATCTGTGAAATCTTCTTTTGCGTAAATTTCTTCTTTCTCTTTCATGATTTCATACAGACGTGCATTTCCCATGATAACTGTATCAAGAACAGGGAATTCGTCATATTTGAAATGGTCCTGCTGAAGGAAAGAAAGTCTCTCGCCCGGGGAGATAACTACATCACCGGATGTCGGCTCAAGCTGTCCGGAAAGAATCTTAAGAAATGTAGATTTACCGGCACCATTCGCACCGATCATTCCGTAGCAGTTCCCCTCTGTGAATTTGATGTTAACATCTTCGAACAGCGCCTTTTTCCCGACGCGAAGGGTTACGTTATTTGCACTAATCATTTGAAAGTCTCCTTGTAAATAAATTAGAATTGTGATTACGTTGTTATAATTGTCCTTTTTCAAATACGTGTGAATAAGAACATACCAATCCATATATTAACATAGAAGAAAGGGTGCTGACAAGTACTGAAATAGAAAAATGCATACGAAAAAACAGGGTAAACTGTGTGAAAATGTATAAGAACTAATCCTTGTTCTTTCCATTGTAAAAAGTTATAATGTTACTAAGAATCTCACAATATAAATAGCAGTAGAAAAGAGGAGAAACCATGGCACTTAAGAAAGCAACAATCGTACTGGAAGGTGGAGCAACAAGAGGCATATTTACTTCTGGTGCTCTGGATTACCTTATGGAACAGGATATTTATTTTTCAGATGTGATCGGTGTGTCTGCCGGCGCATGTAATGCAGTAGATTATGTTTCCAGACAGCCGGGACGTACAAGAGACTGTATGATTCCGAATACAAAAGATATGAAGTATATTAATGGAGTGAAAGATACGATCAGGGAGAAAAGTCTGATGAATATGGATTTGATTTTTGATAAATATCCGAATGAACTGATCCCATTTGATTTTGATACATATTTTCAGTCAGAGATGCACTGTGAGCTGGTAACGACAAACTGTCTGACTGGAAATGCAGAATATATGACGGAAACAGAAGATCCTGACCGATTGATGAAGATCTGTCGTGCATCAAGCAGTATGCCGCTTGTGACTCCAATGGTGAATATTGACGGTGTCCCGTATCTGGATGGCGGACTTGCAGATTCTGTTCCGATCCGTCGTGCACAGAAGCTTGGGAATGAGAAGATCATAGTGATCCTGACGAGAAATCAGGGCTATCGTAAGAAAGTGATCTCAACGGCAGTGCAGAAGCTTTACAGACAGGCATATAAGTCCTATCCGAATGCAGTCCGGACAATCTTCAGAAGAAGTTTTATCTATAATAAAACGATGAATTATCTGGACCAGCTTGAGAAGCGTGGAGAGATCTATGTCCTTCGTCCACATGTAAAACCAGTGTCACGGCTCGAACAGCATCCGGATGTCCTGCATGCATTTTATGAGCATGGATATCATCTGATGGAGCGAAAGACAGAAGAAATGCTGAAGTATCTTGAACAGTAATAAAAATAAATCGACTTGTTAAAAGAAGAGAGAAAAGGGAGTTGAGTTATATGAGAGAGATTTTAGAAGAAACTCAGAACCGTGAATTATCGTGGCTTCGATTCAATCAGCGCGTTCTCGAAGAAGCACGGGACGAGACAGTTCCTTTGATGGAACGTATGAAATTCGTAGCTATTTTCACAAGTAACTTAGACGAGTTTTTTATGATCCGCGTAGGAAGTCTGTATGATATGGCATCAGCAGACAGCAAAAAGATCGATCAGCGATCCGGTATGACAGCAAAACAGCAATTAGATGCAATTTATCGAGCTGTTTCCCCACTTTACAAGGAACGCGATAAGACATATGCAGAGATCAAGAAACAGTTAAGTCCGTATGGTGTCTGCGGTCTTGACTTCAAGGAACTGGAACAGCAGGAGAAGAAGTTTGTAAAGAAATATTTCAAAGAAGAAGTAATGCCGGTGCTTTCCCCACAGATCGTAGATGCGAACCATCCGTTCCCACATCTGTTAAGTAAAGAACTGTATGTGGTTGCGAATCTGAAGCAGGGAGACAAGACGATGCTCGGAATCATCCCGGTACCACAATATATTTCTAATATTCTCTATCTTCCGGGGTATGACATCCGTTATATCCGTATGGAAAAGATTATCCTGGAATTTATTGATCTTGTTTTTGACCAGTATCAGATCTCAGACAAGAACTATATCCGTGTAACGAGAAATGCAGATGTATCACCGGATGATGAAGCTTATGCAGACAGCGGAGATTTCCGTCATGTGATGCAGGAGACACTTCATAAGAGAAGAAGGATGGCCGTTGTCCGTCTTGAGGCAGCCAATTCTCTGAGTAAAGAGATGGAGAAATATTTCTGTGAGAAATTCAATATCCGTCCGGAATGCATTTTCCGAACAAAGATGCCGATGAAGCTGGATTTTATTTTTGCAATCGCTGATAAACTTCCGGATTCGAAGAAAAAAACGCTCGTGGATGTACCATTTTCTCCGCAACCGTCTTCCATGCTTGCAGAGGGTAAGGTGATTCCGCAGATAAAGAAGAAAGATGTACTTCTTTGCTATCCATACGAAAGCATGGAACCGTTCCTCCAGCTGATCAAAGAAGCATCAACAGACCCGGAAGTTCTGACGATCAAGATCACAATCTACCGTCTGGCGAAGAAAGCACGACTTGTAGAATATCTCTGCGCAGCGGCTGAGAATGGAAAAGAGGTTACGGTCCTGATCGAGCTGAGAGCACGTTTTGATGAGCAGAATAACATTGACTGGTCCGAGCGTCTGGAAGAGGCCGGATGCCGTGTTCTGTACGGATTCGAGGGTTATAAGGTACACTCCAAGATCTGCCTGATCACATACAGAAACCGTACCGGAATTCATTACATTACACAGATTGGAACCGGAAATTATAACGAAAAGACAGCGAAGATGTATACCGATTACTCGCTGATGACAAGCAGACAAGAGATTGGTGAAGACGCAGCAGTCTTTTTCCAGAATATGTCGATCAGCAATCTGAATGGAGTTTACAAGCATCTGATTGTTTCACCGACAAGCCTGAAACAGAAAGTACTTGCCTTGATGGATGAAGAAATTGCAAAAGGTGAGAACGGAAGAATCATTATGAAAATGAATTCTGTTACGGACATGGATTTCATTCGCAAAGTAACAGAAGCATCTCAGGCAGGGGTGAAGATAGATCTGATCGTGCGTGGGATCTGCTGTATCCTCCCGGGAATCAAGGGAAAGACAGAGAATCTGCGTGTGACAAGTATCGTCGGAAGATATCTGGAGCATCCAAGACTTTTCGTCTTCGGAAAAGGAGCAGATGCAACAGTTTATATTGGATCTGCTGATATGATGACAAGAAATACAGAGAAGCGTGTAGAAGTCGCGTGCCCGGTCTATGATGTAGAGATCCGGAAACGCCTGTTCCATCAGCTTCATGTAATGCTTTCTGACAATGTGAAAGCCCGTGCGATGACAAGTGACGGAATATATATGAAGAAACCGGTGGAAGACGGAGCAAGTCTTGTGAATGCACAGGAGACCTTTATGCGAGAAGCATCACAGGCAAAACGTCCGGCTGCAGCCGCTGTATCGAAGAAGAAAAAAGAAGGATTCTTAACAACCGTACGGAAGATTTTCAGAAAAAAACAATAGAAGGACGAGAGATGGAGGAGCAGAGAAAGATGAAACCGTTACAGAAAAAAGACTTTGGAAAGACATCGAAAGGGGAATTGGCTACCGTATATACACTGGAAAATGAAGCAGGAATGCAGATCAGTGTATCCGACTTCGGAGCAACACTGACAAGCGTTCTTGTTCCGGATAAGGATAACAATCCGGTAGAAGTAACACTTGGATATGATGATGCAACCGGATATGAAGCCGGACTTGGAAATGCATTCGGAGCATCTGTCGGACGTAACGCAAACCGTATCGGTGGGGCAGTGATCGAGATCAATGGAACAGAATATCACTTGACAAAGAATGACGGAGAGAACAACTTGCACAGCGGACTTGATTTCTATCACGGAAGAATGTGGAAGGTTGCGGATGCAGATGATACTCATGTAACATTTGAGATGGACAGCCCGGATGGGGATCAGGGATATCCGGGAGCACTTGTTATGAAAGTGACCTATTCTCTGGATGAAGAGAATACTTTGATGATCCACTACGAAGCAGAGCCGGATCAGGATACGATCATCAATATGACAAATCACAGTTACTTTAACCTGAACGGACATAAGAGCGGAGATGTTCTGAATCATACATTATGGTTGAATGCGGATGCATTTACACCGGCAGACGCAGCATCCATTCCGACAGGTGAGATCCGCAGTGTGGAAGGAACTCCGATGGATTTCAGAATAGATAAGACAATCGGAAAAGACATTGAAGCAGACTATGAACCGCTGGTATTCGGAAAAGGTTATGACCACAACTGGGTATTGAAAAATGAAGGCAAATTTGATAAAGTAGCAGAAGTGGCCGGGGATGAAAGTGGAATCCATATGAGTGTACTGACAGACCTTCCGGGTGTGCAGATCTATACTGCGAACTTTCTTGACGGAGAGAAAGGAAGAGACGGTGCAGTTTATGAGATGAGAGATGCCATTTGTCTAGAGACACAGTACTATCCGGATGCAATCCACCATGAAAACTTCCCGGGACCGATCTGTAAGAAAGGCGAGAAATATGATACTCGTACTGCCTACAGATTCCGTGTAAAATAATTGAATGGAAGACAAATAATTAATTTATGGGAAAATCAGTATACATTGCGGAGAAACCGAGCGTTGCCCAGGAATTCGCAAAAGCATTGAAACTAAATACAAAACGACGGGACGGATATCTTGAGTCAGACGAAGCCATTGTCACCTGGTGCGTAGGTCACCTGGTGACGATGAGTTATCCTGAGGAATATGATCCGGCACTTAGGAGATGGAACTTGCAGACACTGCCGTTTATCCCGGAAGAATTCAAATACGAAGTCATTCCGTCAGTGGCGAAACAGTTTCAGATCGTCAGTGGGATCCTGAACCGGGAAGATGTAGATACGATCTATGTCTGTACTGACTCCGGGCGAGAGGGAGAATACATCTATCGTCTCGTAGAACAGGAAGCACACGTTGAGGGAAAAAAGCGCCGGAGAGTGTGGATTGATTCCCAGACAGAGGAAGAGATTCTTCGAGGGATCCGTGAGGCGAAAGATCTGTCAGAGTATGACAATCTCAGTGCATCTGCCTACCTGCGTGCCAAGGAAGATTATCTGATGGGAATTAACTTCTCCCGTCTGCTGACTTTGAAGTATGGAAATAGTATTTCAAATTTCCTGCATACGCAGTACTCTGTAGTTTCAGTCGGTCGTGTCATGACGTGTGTTCTTGGGATGGTCGTGCGCAGAGAACGCGAGATCCGTGATTTCATCAAGACACCGTTTTACCGTGTACTCAGTACGATCGATGCACAAGGGCATACGTTCGAGGGTGAATGGAGAGCAGTGAAAGGTTCTCGCTATTTTGAATCTTATGATCTTTATAAGGAAAACGGATTCAAAGAGCGCAAGAAAGCAGAAGAATTAATTCAATATCTGCAGACACCGGATGAAAAGTCTGTAAATGTGGCAGCAGGAATGCAGGAACAATCAGGATTAAACTGTCGGATTGAGTCGATTGAGAAAAAGAAAGAGAAGAAGAATCCTCCTCTTTTATACAATCTTGCAGAGCTTCAGAATGATTGTTCCAAGAGATTTAAGATCAGTCCGGATGAGACACTGCGAATCGTGCAGGAACTGTATGAGAAAAAACTTGTGACTTATCCAAGAACGGATGCCCGTGTTCTGTCTACCGCAGTGGCAAAGGAAATCACAAGAAATCTGAACGGGCTGTCAAAATATCCGATGGCGGCACCGTATATGCAGGATATCTTGAATTTCGGAAGTTATAAGACACTTGCAAAGACACGTTATGTGAATGACAAGCAGATCACAGACCATTATGCAATCATTCCTACAGGGCAAGGGTTGAATGCATTGAGTACTGTTTCATCTACTGCAAAGGGCGTGTATGACCTGATCGTGCGGAGATTTCTAAGTATCTTCTACCCACCGGCAGTTTACCAAAAGGTTGCTATCGTGACGAAGATGAAAGAAGAAAGCTTCTTTTCAAGCTTCAAAGTGCTGGTAGAGGAAGGCTATCTGAAAGTGGCAGGCATTCCGAAGAAGAAAGCTTCTCAGACAGCCACAAAAGATAGCAGTAATGGAAACAGTGAGAATAATAACAATGATACAAATGACGAGGCAGGTCCCGATTCTTCCGATCAAAGCCTGGACACCGGATTGTTCGAAGTGATCAAGTCATTAAAGAAGGGAGCAGTCCTTCAGGTCAGAGCATTGGATATCAAAGAAGGAGAGACATCACCTCCGAAGCGCTACAATTCCGGTTCCATGATCCTGGCAATGGAGAATGCAGGACAGCTGATCGAGGACGAAGAACTTCGTGCCCAGATCAAAGGAAGCGGAATCGGAACAAGTGCGACAAGAGCAGAGATTCTGAAAAAGCTTGTGAATATCAAGTATCTCGCATTGAACAAGAAGACACAGGTGATCACACCGACGCTGCAAGGAGAGATGATCTATGATGTTGTTGATCATTCCATCCGGTCACTCCTGAACCCGGAACTTACAGCAAGCTGGGAGAAGGGACTGAACTATGTGGCAGAAGGTTCCATCACATCAGATGAATATATGAGAAAACTAGATCATTTTATCACCAGCAGAACCGTTGGGGTGAAAGGACTGAACAATCAATATCAGCTTAGAGCCTGCTATGAAAAAGCAGCAGGATTCTATAAAAAGGCATAAAATGTAAGTCGGTTCTAACCGGCAGAAAGGAATTACCATGTTAGAAGCATTAACAGTAAAAGAAAATTATTCATTAGACCAGACAATCGCAAAAGATATCTTCAACGGAGTTACTTATCCGTGGGAAGTACTTCCGAAGATCAGCAGCTTCATCCTTGAGCTTGGAGCTACATTGAGCGAGGACGAATACGAGAAACGCGGGGAAAATGTATGGGTAGCGAAATCTGCAAAGGTTGCTCCGACTGCATTTATCAATGGACCGGCAATCATCGGAAAGGATGCAGAGGTTCGTCACTGTGCATTTATCCGTGGAAATGCGATCGTAGGAGAAGGAGCTGTTGTAGGAAATTCCACAGAGCTTAAGAACGTGATCCTTTTTAATAAAGTTCAGGTTCCGCACTATAATTATGTAGGTGATTCTGTTCTTGGATACAAATCTCATATGGGAGCCGGATCAATTACATCTAACGTAAAATCAGATAAGAAACTTGTTGTGGTAAAAGCCGGAGAAGAGAAGATTGAGACAGGAATGAAGAAGTTTGGCGCAATGCTTGGAGATGAAGTAGAAGTAGGATGCGGAAGCGTTCTGAATCCGGGAACAGTTGTTGGAAATCACAGCAACATCTATCCACTTTCTTCTGTACGTGGATTCGTTCCGGCAAACAGCATTTACAAAAAACAGGGTGAAGTTGTGACAAAAGAAGAAAGATAGTTGAAAATAGAAAATGATAAGAATGGCTCCTGTGTGATGACATGGGAGCTATCTTAGACAGGAGGAATAAAGCAGATGAATAAAGTAGGTTTTATCGGTGTAGGAATCATGGGAAAATCCATGGTCAGAAATCTCATGAAAGCCGGATTTGAATTACATATCTATGCAAGAACAAAGAGTAAAGTAGAAGATGTGATCGGCGAAGGAGCACAGTTCCATGAGTCAATCAAGGATTGCGTGCAGGATTGTGATGCAGTTATCACAATTGTCGGTTTCCCACAGGATGTAGAAGAAGTATACTTTGACGGGGAAAATATTTTAGACAGTGCAAAGAAAGGCGCTTATCTGATCGATATGACAACAACAAGTCCGCAGATTGCTGAGAAGATTTACGAGGAAGGTACAAAACGAGGTTTCCATGTGATGGATGCACCTGTCACAGGTGGAGATACAGGAGCAAAAGCCGGAACATTATCCATTCTTGTTGGTGGAGAAAAGGAAGATTACGAAGCCTGTATGCCACTCTTTGAGGCAATGGGAACAAACATTAATTATCAGGGTAAGGCTGGATGCGGACAGCACTGTAAGCTGGCGAACCAGATCATGATCGCCGGAACACTGTCCGGTGTGTGCGAGGCACTTACTTATGCAAAAGAACAGGGACTGGATCCGGAAGTATTCATGAAGTCCGTTGCGACAGGGGCAGCAGGAAGCAAGCAGCTTGACACATTCGGACCAAAGATCTTAAAAGATGATTATGCACCGGGATTCTTTATGAAACACTTCATCAAAGATATGAAGCTTGCACTGATCGAAGCAAACAGAAAAGGACTTTCCCTCGATGTACTCAGTATGGTTCTTGCCAATTACGAAGAACTTGAGCAGGAAGGATACGGAGATCTCGGAACACAGGCGTTGATGAAATTCTACGATGAAGAACATCGAAATACGGAAGAGTAAAAATCTGCGAACGATAACCGTAAAAATTCTGTTAAGAATCAATAAGCAGGTTGAAGTAACAGGAAAAAGAAAATATAATAGACATCAGAAGAAAAACTGTTGAAAATGATAAAAAGAATCAACAACAGGAAGACTTGAAGGAGGACACGAAAATGCTTACAGATAATTTTGTAACAATGGAAATTGGAAAAGCAAAACACATTGCACTTGTAGCTCATGATGGAAAAAAGAAAGAACTGATTGAATGGTGCGATAGAAATAAAGAAGTATTACAGGGACATTTCCTCTGCGGAACAGGAACAACAGCCCGTCTGATCGCAGAGAAAACAGGACTTCCGGTAAAAGGATATTGCAGTGGTCCACTTGGTGGAGACCAGCAGATCGGTGCGAAGATCGTAGAAGGACAGATCGATTTCATGATCTTCCTGTGGGATCCGTTAGAGGCACAGCCACACGACCCGGATGTTAAGGCACTTCTTAGAATTGCTGTAGTATATGACATTCCGGTTGCGAACAACCTTGCAACAGCAGACTTCATGCTGAACTCCAAGTTCATGAACGAGCCTTATTCCAGACAGATTGAGAATTTCAATAAGACGATTCAGGACCGTGTTGCGGAGATGAAATAATAGAACCCCTTCTTTAGAATATGAAATAGTTATTGAAAAAGTAATATTCAACATATTTCTAAAGAAGGGATTTTTAATATGAATAGATTGAATTATACCATAATTATGGTATAATTATAATAGAAAGGAGGTACTGATTATGCCACAAATTATACCAATAAAAGATTTAAAAAACACCTCAGAGATTTCTGATATGTGTCATAGGACAGAAGAACCAATTTATATTACAAAAAATGGATATGGAGATATGGTGATCATGAGCATGGAAAGTTATGAATCTACAATAAGAAGATATGCTATGTATCGAGATTTGGAGATGTCTGAAAGACAAATTGAAACAGGACAAGTAAAAGACGCAAGGATGGCACTCAGAGAAACGAGGGCAAAATATGGCTTATAAATTGAATGTAACAGAACATGCGGATGAATTGTTAGATCATTTAGTGGATTATTTGGTTAATAATTTAAAAAATGAACAGGCGGCAAAGCATCTCTTAGATAGCGTGGACAGTATTTATGATAGACTTGAGGAAAATCCATTTCAATTTCCTGAAAGTAGAGATTTTTACCTTTCAGCAAAAGGGTATCATGAAGCTATTATTTCAGAAATGGCATATATTATTGTTTTTGATATAAGAGAGGATATTGTGAATGTACTGGGGATTTTTCATCAATTAGAAAGCTATCAGACTAAACTATAAAGGGCTGTGAAAGAGGAATAGTCCAAAAACAAGGGCGCGTGATTTTCTTCACACGCCCTTGTAATTACAGAAGTCCTTTTTCACGCTTCTCAAGAAGAGCATGAATCTTATCAGTCGGGCTGATAACAGAGCTGATCGGCACATCATGGTTCAGGGAATCAATGATCAGTGCGATGAACTTACTCATATCAGCTTTTACAAAGTAAGGTTTCTCATAAAGTTCCGGTGGGAGATATGTAAGGTTTGTTGTAATAACTTTACTGATATATCCCTTATTATAATACTCATCGAATTTATCAAATCCGTCTGTGAACAGTCCGAATGTTGTACATACAAAGACACGTCCGGCGTTACGCTCTTTCAGCTGTTTTGCAACATCAAGCATACTTTCTCCGGAAGAGATCATATCGTCAACGATAAGAACATCCTTTCCTGTCACATCATCACCGAGGAACTCATGGGCAACGATCGGGTTCTTTCCGTTTATAACTGTAGAGTAGTCACGACGTTTGTAGAACATACCCATATCAACACCAAGTACGTTAGAGAAGTATACTGCACGGTGCATAGCTCCTTCATCCGGGCTGATGATCATCAGGTGTTCTTTGTCAGCTTTCAGATCCGGTACTTCACGGAACAGTGCTTTTAAGAACTGATACTGTGGGTTAAAGCTGTCAAATCCACTAAGTGGAATTGCATTCTGTACACGTGGATCATGAGCATCAAATGTAATGATGTTGGAAACGCCCATTGCGTCCAGTTCTTCCAGTGCAAGAGCACAGTCCAGAGACTCTCTTCTTGTACGCTTGTGCTGTCTGCTTTCGTAAAGGAAAGGCATGATAACATTGATACGGCGAGCCTTACCTGTTGCAGCAGCGATAATTCTCTTCAGATCCTGATAATGGTCATCTGGAGACATATGATTAAGATGTCCGTTTACTGTGTAAGTCAGGCTGTAGTTGCATACATCAGTCATGATAAAAAGATCAGTACCACGGATTGTCTCTTTCAGGATACCCTTAGCTTCACCGGAACCGAATCTCGGACAACTACAGTCTACCTGGTAATTGTTGGCCTTATAGTTTCTGTAAAGTGGGGATTCTGTTACTTCGTTGATCGTGTTCTCACGGAAGGAAACAATATAATCATTTACCTTCTGTCCCAGAGGTTTGCAGCTCTCCATAGCAATCAGTTTCAGAGGTGCAATCGGGAGTGTGTTTTCTAACATTTCGATGTTCGTCATTTTCTTCTCCTCAGTGTGAATTAGTTTTTAACCGTCTTAAGAAATCAGACAGTAACGTGAATTGATTAATTAGAATTAACAGATTAATCATTATACATTTAACGTTATACCATTTTTCAGGAGAAAATTCAAGGAGGGCAGGGCGGAGAGTGGACGATAAAATGTATTTTTTGCAGAACAAGACAGAAAATAACAAACTTGCCTTTTATAAGGTGCAATGGTAGAATCTTAAGTAGGAAAATGTGCAGGACAAAAATTAATTTGTGATGAATGGGCACTTGAACATGGATTTGATCTTAGAACGGTTTGTTGTTCATTTTCATGATATTTACGGAGATCGGGATGAGAAATTCATTGAAAAAGAAGGCCGAAAATACTTTCTGTTGTATCTCAGACCAATTATTAATGGAGTCGGTAATTATGGTTGATTACTTGAGCAGCTAGCATCTGGATAAGGGCTATATGGTGACATTCAGTTTTAATCAGAAGAAAGAGATCGGAGTGCGGCAGGTAGAAGTGGATTCTAAGACGATCATAGAAGCTGTAGTATAAGAAAAGAAAAATAAAAGGAATAAAAAGAGCTTTAATATCTGAACGATACGAGGGTACTGTGGAAGATATTAAGGCTCTTTTTATGTATAAGGGAAGTAGTAACTGAACCAATGATATTTAGATAACGAATATCATTGACCTTTGAACAGTAACATCTTAATATGTGATGGAAAAAAGATTTGATATTTTAATGATTAAATTGCGAAGATATATTATAATATGAGTGATAGATAATTCTGAGTTATCCGTTATGTTGAGCTATTAGAATTTGAGCAATTTGGATATACAATACAAATGCGAGGAGGCACCCTATGAAACCAGAATATTTTGAAGATTTAATCAGCTTATGTGCAGATATTTCTAATCAAGAAAACAAATTATTACCACTATGTGCTGCTGAAAATGTCGCTTCACCTTTCAGTAAAATTCCTCTTGATACATTTCTGCAAGAAAAATACATAATGGGTGGTGTAATGGAATATCAAAATCATAGTAATTTTGTTGGAAGCAAAAAGCTATTCAAAATATATGAATTGTTATCTCGACAATGCAATAAGTTATATGGATGCAAATATGCGGATGCACGAACTCTATCCGGAGTAAATGCAGTCATGACTTTGCTGATGAGTTTATTCTCTGCTGGGGATACGATACTAATTTCTTCTGAAGAGTGTGGCGGACATGGATCTATGCCTAAAATCTGTCAAAGATTAGGAATTAAAACTATTGAAATGCCGTACAATTATGATTTATATGATTTTGATTATTGTCAAATAAATGAAATATTGAACTCACAAAAAATTGAAGGTATACTGATCTGTCTTTCAGATATCATCATTATGCCACAGCTGAATAGAATAAACTTGCCTGAGGATTGTGTGCTAATTTTCGATGCAACGCAGATATTAGGATTAATAGCAACAAAAAGTATAGAAAATCCGCTGAAATGGTTTAATAATGATCAAAAGTTTATATTAATGGGTGCTACGCATAAAACTTTACCGGGACCCACCTGCGGCCTAATAATGACAAATAACTTAAAGCTTGCCCAACAATTTGACACGTTGATAAATCCAGACTACCTACGAAATAGTCAATTGCACCATATCTTTAGTTTAATATTAACTTTGATGGAATTGGAAATTTATGGAGAAAAGTATTGTAATGCAGTTATTAATAATGCAAATATACTAGCCCAGGGATTTCCGGGAGAGGAGACAGAGGTAGAGGAATTGTTGGATTATGTAGAAGGGACGTATGGAAAGGTACTTCACAATGCTGCTGACAAAGAGAATATATTGTGGCAGATAGAGGATTTGCATTTAGATCCGGGAAATCGGGTGTATGAATTAAATGGTTTTTCAGGTTCGCCTGTTTGGAATATGGAGGATAATGAGAAGAGTATTGTTGGTTTATTTACCAATGGAGTTGGAAGGACGATTTATAGGGGGAAGGTTCATGCTGTAAAAATAGAAGCGATAAAAAGTATTATGAAGATATTTTTTCAGATAAGAATGGAAACGCGAATACTTGGAATTCCCGAGAAAGATGTTGCACCTGAAAGAGAAAATTCAACCTGTTTTAGTGAAGAGGAAGAAACAGAAATCAGTAATGTATATGATGAGTGGCTAGTTGGACAAACAGAAAAGGTCAGAGCTTATATTGATGATGTGAAGTTTCAGAGTGCAATTGATACTGCAAAAAGTGCGATAAATGATGGTCGGTTTGTAAAGTGCAGCAAAATAGTGGCATCTAAACATATGAAGCATTTACTATATTGTTATGAGGGATGCTTATTATATGAAGAGTATGGCGAGCTGGAGAAGGAAATGCAGAGGAGAAGTTTTCTGGAAGGTCATGATCCACTGCGTTGGATCACATTAAACTTTGGAAAAAGGAATTTTAAAGAAACGATTGCATTTACAGAAGAACTCCTGAAAAAAGAAGAAATTGAGGAGAATGTAAAAATAATTGCGGAGGTCTATGCAAGTATCAGCAGAGCCTATGTGGAAAATGTTCCGGCAGAGGAAACGATTGGGAAGTTTCTTGATGAAAAAGAGTGTCTGATTATAAGGATTAATGATATGGGAACGGAAGCTCTTGTTTATCAAATGCTTGGATATGCATATGGAGAGCATTATAAGCAATATGTGAAAGCAGTCCGGTGTTTGAACCGTGCATACCGTTTGGAACAGGATCATGCGGTATTGGAAACACTTGGATGTGCATACTATTTTCTGGCAATTAAGGATGCACTTAGGAGGATGATACTGTAGATATAGAGAAAATGGATCGTGTTTCACTCTATAAAGCGAGGGAATGTTTTCTGATTCTTCTGGATAAAGCAGATGAATTGTATCTTGCAGCAATGATGAAACGGGAAGGTGGTGTTATTTACAATACATTTTATTTCGAGCAAGACAATTATCGTATTTTGACACTTTATCCGATTTTGATGAAGAATTTGCCGGATGATGATGCAAAGATGAGACGTGATTTTGAGATGAAGTATGCAAGAACGGTATGCCAGTCAGGTTCAATTAATCTGACACAGTTTCGTGCTTTAACTGCGAAAGACAAAACTTTGCTTTTTGTGTTGGCAGAAGAAATCAATATGCTTCATATACTTGACTTTAAGAGCCATGCTCGTCTGAAGAGTATACCGAATCTGGATAAAAGGTTATATGCTGTTATAGAAAATACAGAGCGAAAACTTTCAGAAATAGATGAGAAAGAACAGATTTCTGTGATATCGATGCTACTTAATCTTTACAGGTGGGGAAAATATCTTTTTGGATGGAATGTGATTTCCCGGATGAAAGAGCATATGAAGTATATAAAGAGTACCAAAAATCAGAAAATGATTACAACGTTTGATAACTTTATCTATGAATGTTCCCATGAATCGGAAGAGGCAGAGAAAAGATATATCAGGAGTTGGGAAGAAAATCCGTCCTTTGAGTTATGGCAGGAAATTCTACAGTTCTATAAAAGAAATAATATGCTTGATAAAGCAGATGAAATGTTTGAAAAGCTTTTTACAGAGCATAAAGAATATGTAGAAAGTGAACCGGAATATATCTACAGAGTATATATTCTTTACATTCTTGATTATCAAAGGGATTTGAAAAAAGCTTTACAATTTTACACGATGCATAAGGATGAAATGAAGGATGGGGACATCAGAGAGTTTTGGGAATCAGAACTGATGATGTGCACGAACAGCTTTAATAATCCAAAACAGTTTGAAGAAGAAAGAAAGCTTCTGGTGGAGCAGGGATTAATGCCGGAAGAGGAATTTCATCGAATTTCATTGGTTGCATACATGTGTAATCTTGACAGTGATAATGCGTGGAAACATTTTAGTAAAAAAATCCACTGTTTGGAAAGTTTGGAGGGGAAGGAGAAGACATTCCGGCTTTAACAAATGAGGGTGCGCAGTTTCTGATATGGCAGAGAAAATATCCACCACATATGGAAATGAAATGGAGAGCAATTAATATCCAAAGAGCAAATGAAGCGAGGAAATTGTTTGAGAGGGAAGAGTGGCATATTTCACCAGAGAGCATTGCAAAGAAATTGAAATATGAAATTCAAAGGTCAATCGCAATCGATGTGTGGGGATTGTATTTGCTTGCAGTTGTAGAAAAATTAGAGATTTTAGAGAAATTTGACTGTTTATATGTTACCCATTTTTCAGTATGCAGAATGTTGGATGAGATTACTCATTTCAAAAATGAGAATATAGAAGTCATACTTGCATATCTGGAAAGTGCTGATCATGTAAAGTTGCAGTCACCGAAATTTGAAACACAGTTACAAATTCGGGAAAATGCAGAATACTATGAACCTTGCAGTACGATAGCTATGGCAATTGAAGCTGAAGTACCGGCAGTAATCGGAGAGCCAATGTTGGGCCGGGATATAATTGATGGATTTAAAAATTATATTGTCAGACCAGGGGGAATCGAAAGGATGATGGAAAGTTGATTAATTTAGTGACAGCTCATGAGGTTAGTAACACTTAAGAAATCAACGTGTATGGGTTTGCCACGGAAACAAAAATTTAGATACAGGTAATAAAATACCGTTCTGATCTCAAAAATAATTCAGCTTGCAATAATAGGATTCTCATGTTAATCTAATACCATGCAGTCCACATTCTGGTGGACTGCAAAAAGATCTATTAACCAAATCGGTAATTATTCAATAAGCTCAGTATCTTGAGCAGATAATCCGATGACAACCGAAAAAAGATGAATATTGTTTGAGAGATTATATGATTAAAAAGTTCTGATACTTTTGATTCTGAGATTTTACGGATCTTCAGTCTTCGATTCTGCTATCCAATCACTTCCATAGAAAGTAATCTTATGTTAAGATGGAAGTAGTTTTATAATCCTTTCCTCAAGCGAAGATTCATCGCACAGAAGAGAGGAGAATTCTATGAAAGAAAACAAGAAAAGTGTATCAACTAAGAGCGTATCATCACATTGTAAAGCATCGAAAGAGAAGCAAGAAGACTTTATCATGCTTCCAACAGTAGATTTCTGTTTCAAGGAATTAATGCAGAATGATAACATCCGCAAGAATATTATTGCAGCACTATTAAATGTTCCATCCAGTGAGGTAGAGAACACGGAACTTATGCCTACGATTCTTAGAAAAGAATCGAAAGATGATAAGTATGGGATTTTAGATGTCCGGGTGAAACTGAAAGATGGAGAACAGATTGACTTTGAGATGCAGGTAGAAGCATTTGATTGCTGGGCAAATCGTTCTGTTTATTATCTGAGTAAGATGTATACAAGTGAAATAAAAGAAGGCGATGGATACGATTGCCTGAAGAAGTGTATCCATGTGAGTATTCTTGCATATGATCATTTTCTAGATGATAAAGAGTGTTATCGGAGAATCGCATTTTGTGATACGAAGACAGGAAAAGAGTATACAGACCTTATGGAGATGCATATCTTAGAATTGTCGAAACTTCCGCCGGAAGAGAAGAATGAGACAAGCTTGTTACAGTGGATGCGCTTTCTTGGAGGAAAAACAAGAAAGGATTTTGAAGAGATGGCAAAGAAGAATTCAGAATTGGAAGAAGCGTATGACGTATTGGATAAATTAAGTGCAGATGAAAAGAAGAGGTTAGAATACGAGACAAGACAAAGAGCAATCAGGGATTATAATATAGGGATGTTAACCGCAGAAAGACGAGGAATTGAAGCCGGGCGAAAGATTGGAAGGCAAGAAGGAAGAGAAGAAGGGGAAACTTTGGGAGTAAGCAGAATTAATCAATTAATTCTTGAATTATCAAAGCATGGACGTACAGATGATATCGTGAAAGCAGCAGCTGACAAGGAGTATCAGGAAAAGTTGCTGAAGGAATTTGATTTATAACAGGCAGACAAAGAAAAGACGATAAGCTCATGTAAACTTATCGTCTTTACTATTTAACTTAACATCATACGGTCATTTGCGAATTCTCCGCCGCTGACTTCTTCGAATTTCGCAAGAAGGTCGGATACTTTGAGGTTTTTCTTTTCTTCACCGGATACATCGTAGATGACTCTTCCTTCATGCATCATGATCAGGCGGTTGCCGTGTGCGATGGCATCCTTCATGTTATGTGTTACCATCATGGCTGTAAGGTTATTTTCGCTGATGATTTTGTCAGAGAGTGCAAGTACTTTTGCAGCAGTCTTTGGATCAAGAGCAGCTGTGTGCTCATCAAGGAGCAGAAGTTTTGGCTTTTTGAGTGAAGCCATCAGAAGTGTGATTGCCTGACGCTGTCCGCCGGAGAGAAGGCCAACCTTACTGCTTAAGCGATCTTCAAGTCCAAGATCAAGTTCTTTCAATGCTTCTCTATAGTGTTCACGTTCTTTCTTTGTAACGCCCCAGCCAAGGCCTCTTTTCTGACCACGGCGTGCGGCAATGGCCATATTTTCTTCAATAGACATCGTTGCTGCGGTTCCTGTCATAGGATCCTGGAACACACGGCCAAGGAAGAGCGCACGTCTATGTTCGGAAAGTTTTGTGATGTCAGTACCATCGATGATGATATTTCCTTTATCGATTCCCCATACACCTGCAATCGCATTCAGTGTTGTTGATTTTCCAGCACCATTTCCACCGATGATTGTAACGAAATCGCCAGGATTTAAGTTGAGGTTAACTCCGTTGAGAGCACGTTTTTCATTGATTGTACCGGCATTAAATGTCTTATAAATATCTTTGATTTCTAACATGTATCTCATTATTTTGCCCGTCCTTTCTTGAAGTAAGTATCTTTCATATAAGGAACTGCGAGGAAGCATGCAACAACTACAGCTGAGAACAGTTTCATATAATCAGATGGCATCTTCAGCCAGAGTACTAATGCGATTACAAGGTAGTAAAGGATCGCTCCGATGAAGACTGCGCCGAGTGTGAAGGCAAAAGCTGCTTTTCTGTGTGCACAGAATTTTCCGAAGATCACTTCGCTGATGATGACTGCTGCAAGTCCGATAACGATCGCGCCACGTCCCATATTAACATCAGCTGCGCCCTGGTACTGTGCGTAGATTCCACCGCAAAGTCCTACAAGACCGTTGGAGATCATAAGTGCAAGAACTTTGTTGAATCCTGTGTTGATGCCCTGAGCACGAGCCATCTGTTCATTACATCCTGTAGCACGGATGGATGCTCCAAGTTCTGTTCCGAAGAACCAGTAGCAGAGTGCGATCAGAATCAGTGCTGCAAAGATTAATTTTAAGAAAAAGATCCAGTTGCCTTCTCCGGTTATATAACGAAGAGAAGCAACCAGTTTGTACTGCATGACATTGACCGCCTGGTTGGATTTCCCCATAATGCCAAGGTTTACAGAGTAAAGTCCGATCTGTGTCAGGATACTTGCCAGAATTCCCGGAATTCCGAAAAATGTATGTAAAACTCCTGTCACAAATCCTGCTGCCATACCTGCAAGGAATGCAAAGATAAGTGCAAGTGCAGGATTCATTCCTGCGCGGATGAGCATAACTGCGACTGCGCCGCCGGTTGCCAGTGAACCGTCTACGGTCAGATCCGCAAAGTCAAGTATACGAAATGTAATGTAAACACCGAGTGCCATAATTCCCCAGATAATGCCCTGGGCCACGTTGCCCGGGAGAGCACGTACCAGAGTCATTGGATCAAGGGCTGCGAAATATGCTGCCATGATTTATCCCTCTAATCTTTCTTTTTATTGTTTCATATAAATAGATAAGTATAATTAAGGTTACTGTTCACAGTAACTAGAATCAAGAGCGACCATTCATCTGGATGAAGCCCGCTCTTGAGAAAAAATATTCTGTTTAATATCTTCTGATTAATATGTTCCGGTTGAATGGAAGAATCTTATTCTTCGATTGCTTCATATCCGTCTGGAATAGTAATTCCAAGTTCCTCACAGATGGCAGGATTGTACATCTTTGTTACATTCGGGGCACTTTCAATCTTCATTGTAGTAATGTCAGCACCGTTTACAAGAATGTCGTAAGCCATCTCACCGGCTTTGTATCCGATATCGTAGTAGCTGATAGAAAGTGTTGCAATACCACATCCTTCACAGATTCCCTGCTCACCGGCGATTACAGGAACCTTAGCCGGCAGACAGATGTTATTGATGATTTCTGTGTTTGAAGCCATTGTGTTATCTGTAGGAATGTAAAGTGCATCACATTCGGAAACTGCATTTGTTACAACAGACTGAATCTCATTAGAATCAGCAGCTGTGTACTCTTTGTATGCGATTCCATCTTTCTCTAATGCTTCAGCGAAAAGCTTTGCCTGATATGCTGAGTTTGGTTCAGCGGAACAGTAGAGAAGTCCGACTGTTTTAGCATCAGGAAGGAGTTCTTTGAGCATTGCCTCCTGCTCATCAATCGGTGCAAGATCGCTTGTTCCGGAAATGTTCATGCCTGTTGTTCCTGTCCAGTCAGAGATATCAAGTGCTGTAGCGTAGTCTGTAACAGATGTTCCGAGAATTGGGATATCACTTGTTGCTGCGCTTGCACACTGGAGTGCTGTTGTTGCATTTGCAAGAATCAGATCCACATTATCCGCTACGAAGTTATTTGCGATTGTAGCACAGTTAGCCTGCTCGCCCTGGCCGTTCTGAAGGTCGAATTTGACATTGCCTTCTCCGAACTTTTCTGTACAGGCATCTTCAAATCCTTTTGTTGCTTCGTCAAGAGCAGCATGCTCTAACTGTTGTAAGATACCGATCTTATAATTCTTTCCTGAATCGGATCCGTTGTCTGCGCTCTTATCTGTAGAGTCGGATGAACTTCCGCATGCTGCAAGTGAAAGTGTCATTCCGGCAGCCATAAGTACTGCTAAAATTTTCTTAGATTTCATGATTGTGTCCTCCCTTTTTCGATTCATGCAATCTATGCTTTAAACCGTTACGCTTTAAAGCGCTAAACTACAAGATGTCATGTGTTAAATTATAGCACGATTATTTGATACGTCAAGTGAAAATGGAACAAAAATGCAAGATTATTGAAAAAATGTTGCAAAAAACAATGCTTTATTCGTTTGGAAAATTGTGATATTATAAGATATGGTGTAAAATTAAGAATCATGAAAGTCTTTCTTCTATAATATGGGGATTTTTGCTGCAAAGAAATTAACAGAAGGATTTTTATGGAATTGAATAAAGGAGTTTATTTTTATAGATGAAGAAAAAGCACGAACACATTATACAAAGTGTGCGGCCGGGAAGTATCGCAGAAGAGCTGGGGATTGAACCGGGAGATATTCTGCTGGAGATTGACGGTCAGGTGATCGAGGACATTTTTGACTATCAGTTTTATGTGGAATCTGAGGAGCTGCTTGTTGTGATCCGAAAAGCGAACGGGGAAGAATGGGAGCTTGAGATCGAGAAAGATGTTGACGAGGATCTGGGAATTGATTTCGGTAAGGGACTGATGGATGAGTATCATTCCTGTCATAATAAATGTATTTTCTGCTTTATCGATCAGATGCCGCCGGGGATGCGTGATACGCTGTATTTTAAAGATGATGATTCCAGACTGTCATTCCTTCAGGGAAATTATGTTACATTGACGAATATGAGCGAGAAAGATATGAACCGTATCGTCCGTTACCGTTTGGAACCGATCAATATTTCATTCCAGACAACGAATCCGGAGCTTCGTTGTAAGATGCTTCATAACCGTTTTGCAGGGGAGGCTTTGAAGAAAGTGGATATCCTGTATCAGGGCGGCATTGAGATGAACGGACAGATCGTTCTCTGCCGCGGAGTGAATGACGGAGAAGAGTTGGAACGCAGTATCCGTGACCTGACACAATATCTGCCGCTTTTACGCAGTGTGTCAGTTGTGCCGGTTGGACTTTCGAAGTATCGAGATGGATTGTATCCATTGGAGCCATTTACAAAGGAAGAGGCAAAGGAAGTCATTCGTACGATTGAGAAGTGGCAGAAGAAAGTCTACGCAGAATACGGAATTCATTTCATTCATGCAGGAGACGAGTGGTATCTTCTGGCAGAGGAAGAAGTTCCGGAAGAGGAACGTTATGACGGATATCTTCAGCTGGAGAATGGAGTCGGGATGCTTCGTCTCTTGTTTAATGAGTTTGAGGAAGGTTATGCGAAGCTGGAAGATGGTGTACATCAGGAAGAGATCTCGCTTGCAACAGCTAAGCTTGCATACCCATATCTTGAGCGAATGGCGAAGAAAATGGAAGAGAAGTACAAGGGTCTTAAAGTTCATACGTATTGCATTCGGAATGATTTCTTCGGAGAGCGTATCACAGTTTCCGGATTGATCACAGGGCAGGATCTGATGAAACAGCTAAAAGATCAGCCGCTTGGAAGCAGACTTCTGATTCCATGTAATATGTTGAAGATGGATGAGGATATTTTCCTTGATGACTACACATTGAAAGAAGTATCAGATACTTTACAAGTTCCTATAGATATTGTAAAATCAAGCGGACAGGATCTGATTGATGCTATTTTAGGTGTCGCAGGTTCGAATCCCACAGATATAGATGACAATCAGATGAAAGACCGTAGGATCACTACGGCTTAAGAGAAACTATTTAAGAGAAAATAAGAGAAAACAGGAAGGTAAGAATAGAATGAGTAAACCAGTAGTTGCCATTGTAGGGCGCCCGAATGTGGGTAAATCAACACTTTTCAATGTCCTTGCAGGAGAGATGATCTCTATCGTTAAGGATACACCGGGTGTTACAAGAGACAGAATTTATGCGGATGTTGACTGGCTTGACAGAGACTTCACACTGATTGATACAGGTGGTATTGAGCCGGACAGCAGTGATATCATCCTCTCCCAGATGAGAGAGCAGGCTCAGATCGCCATTGATACAGCAGACGTTATTATCTTTATCACAGATGTAAAGCAGGGACTTGTAGATTCAGATTCTAAGGTTGCTGATATGCTTCGTCGCTCCGGTAAGCCGGTTGTCCTTGTTGTAAACAAGGTTGACAATTTTGATAAATATATGGCTGATGTCTATGAATTCTACAATCTCGGAATCGGAGATCCGGTGCCGATCTCAGCAGCATCCAGACTTGGTCTTGGAGATATGCTTGATGCGGTTACCGCACATTTCCCGGAGTGGGATCCATCAGAAGAGGATGATGATCGTCCGCGTATCGCAATCGTAGGTAAACCAAATGTTGGTAAATCCTCTATCGTAAACCGTCTGCTTGGTGAGAACCGCGTAATTGTATCCAATATCGCAGGTACAACAAGAGATGCGATTGATACAGAGATCGTGCATGACGGAAAGGAATATATTTTTATCGACACAGCAGGTCTTCGTAGAAAGAATAAGATTAAGGAAGAGCTGGAACGTTACAGTATCATCCGTACTGTAAGTGCAGTAGAGCGTGCCGATGTTGTCCTTATGGTGATTGATGCGACAGAAGGTGTCACAGAACAGGATGCGAAGATTGCCGGAATCGCTCATGAAAGAGGCAAGGGAGTTATCATTGTCGTTAATAAATGGGATGCCATTGAGAAGAATGATAAGACAATGAAAGAATATGAAGGAAAAATCCGTCAGGTACTTTCTTATATGCCATATGCAGAGATTATGTATGTATCTGCACTGACAGGACAGAGACTTCCGAAACTGTATGATATGATCGATATGGTCATTGAGAACCAGACACTTCGTATTGCGACAGGAGTTCTCAACGAGATCATGACAGAGGCAGTTGCTATGCAACAGCCACCGTCAGATAAAGGTAAGAGATTAAAACTCTACTATATTACACAGGTTGCTGTTAAGCCACCGACATTTGTTATCTTTGTAAATGACAAGGAGCTGATGCATTTCTCCTATACAAGATATCTTGAGAATAAGATCCGAGAGGCATTTGGCTTCAGAGGAACTTCACTGAAGTTCTTCATCCGTGAGAGAAAGGAAAAGGATCAGTAGAATGGAACGTATTATCTGTCTGGTGATCGGATATGCCTGCGGGCTTCTGCAGAGTGGTTATCTGGTTGGAAAGATGCATCATATTGATATAAGAAAAGCAGGAAGCGGAAATTCCGGTTCGACGAATGCACTGCGTGTTATGGGATTGAAAGCAGGACTTATGACTTTCGCGGGAGATGTATTGAAGTGTTTTGCAGCAGTTCTCATTGTCCGTGCGATATACCATGAAGTAATATTCTTCCGCTTCTGATGATGTATGCAGGAGTAGGAGTTACTTTGGGACATAACTTCCCATTTTATATGAATTTTAAAGGTGGGAAGGGAATCGCTGTTATGGCAGCACTTGTGGTAAGCAACTGTTTCTGGCATCTGCCGTACAGTTCCATCCTGTTTTTTGTCACACTGGCATTCTTTCTTGTGCCGGTGCTTGTGACAAGATATGTTTCCCTTGGTTCATTGCTTGCTTATGCAGTGTTTTTTATCCAGATGGTGATCTTCGGACAGCTTGGATGGTTTGATATGGCGAAGGGTGCGGTATATGAGTTATATGTGATCACGTTCTTACTTACAGCACTTGCATGGTACAGACACCGCGCCAATATTAAACGTCTGTTGAATGGAACAGAGAATAAATTCGGTTCAAAGAAATAAAAGAAGCGAAGAAAAGGAGAGATGATATGGCAAAAGTAGGAGTTCTTGGGGCAGGAAGCTGGGGAACAGCTCTGGCAATCCTTCTTCATGATAATGGACATGATGTAACTGTCTGGTCGATCGATCCGAAAGAAGTGGAGATGTTGAGCGAGAAGCGGGAGCATGTATCAAAACTTCCGGGTGTTCATATTTCAGAAGAGATTATGATCACAAATGAGATGGAAGAGGCTATTAAAGGAAAAGATTTCTTAGTTCTTGCAGTTCCATCTATCTTTACAAGGAGTACAGCGGCAAAGATGAAGCCGTATGTTGTTGATGGGCAGATAATCGTTGATGTAGCGAAGGGAATCGAGGAAGATACACTGATGACGCTGTCTCAGCAGATCAGCCAGGAGATTCCGCAGGCGGACGTAGCAGTGCTCAGTGGACCGACACATGCAGAAGAAGTAGGAAGAAAGCTTCCAACATCCTGCGTGATCGGTGCAAAGACAAAAAAGACAGCAGAGTACTTGCAGTCTGCATTTAACAGTAAAGTATTCCGTGTGTATACAAGTCCTGACATGCTTGGAATCGAGCTTGGAGGTTCTCTTAAGAATGTCATCGCACTTGCGGCAGGAATTGCAGATGGTCTCGGCTATGGAGATAATACAAAGGCTGCTCTGATTACACGTGGTATTGTTGAGATCGGAAGACTTGGCGTGAAGATGGGCGGCAAGTTCGAGAGCTTTTGTGGACTTACCGGAATCGGTGATCTGATCGTTACTTGTGCCAGTGTTCATAGCCGTAATCGTAAAGCCGGTTACTTGATGGGACAGGGCAAGTCTATGGAAGAGGCTATGAAGGAAGTAACATGGTTGTTGAAGGGGTCTATTCTGCGAAAGCAGCTGCAAAGCTTGCACAGAAATATGAAGTGCCAATGCCGATCGTAGATGAGATCAACAAGGTCCTTTTTGAAGGAAAGGATCCAAAACAGGCAGTAGATGATTTGATGCTTCGCGAGTCTAAGATTGAGAACTCTTCTCTTCTCTGGGAAGAATAAGAGAACGAAACGAATATAAAATTAAAAGTCATACCCCTTTGTCTGGCTGCATACATTGGTATCAGCAGAACAAGGGGGTATTTTTATGGATTCATTTCAGGTATACAAAGATATGAAAGCACGAACAAACGGAGAAATCTACATCGGAGTTGTGGGGCCGGTTCGGACAGGCAAGTCAACGTTCATCAGGCGTTTTGCGGAGCTTTTGATTTTGCCGAATCTTAAGGAAGAGCATGTAAAGCAGCGGACACAAGATGAACTTCCTCAGGCAGCATCGGGAACTACGATCATGACAACAGAGCCGAAGTTTGTTCCAAAAGAAGCAGCGGATGTAAAGCTTTCAGATGACATAGAGGTGAAGATCCGGCTGGCAGACTGTGTTGGGTTCATGGTGGATGGGGCGAATGGCCATACCGAGAATGGGCAGGAACGTCAGGTGAAGACGCCATGGTATGACTATGAGATACCATTTACAAAGGCAGCCGAGATTGGAACACAAAAGGTGATACACGATCATGCGACGATTGGATTTGTTGTGACTACAGATGGAAGTGTGACAGATCTGCCAAGAGAAAACTATGTGGCAGCAGAAGAGCGGACAGTGAAAGAACTTCGACAGATTGGGAAGCCATTTCTTATTTTATTAAATTGCCAGAAACCGTATTCGAAAGAGACAGAACGTCTGAAATCAGCTCTTGAGGAGAAATATGCAGCACCTGTTTATCCGGTGAATTGTGAACAGCTCAAGGAAGACGATATTTATGAAATGATGCGCCAGGTACTGTATGAATTTCCTGTCACGGAAATAGAATTTTATATTCCGAAATGGGTAGAAATGTTGTCACGTGATCATAGAATTAAGAAAGATCTGATTGAGAATGTGAAGAAAATTATGGCTCAGATGTCGGATCTGCGAAGTGTCTCCGGAAAAGACTGGAAGACAGAAAGTCCATACATAGACCAGATCCTGTTGGATCAGGTAGAGATGGACACAGGGAAGGTTATATTGCGGATTTCTTTCTGCCAGAAGTATTATTATGAAGTGTTGAGTGAGTTGACAGGAACTCAGATCCGCAGTGAGTATGAATTGATTTCTCTGATGAAAGAGCTTTCTTCTATAAAAGAAGAATTCAGTCAGATCAAGGATGCATTTGCGGATGTGAAGATGAAAGGCTATGGAGTAGTCAGCCCGAAGAAAGAAGAGATTCATCTGGATGAGCCGGTAATCATCAAGCAGGGAAGCAGGTATGGAGTAAAGATCCGTTCCGAGGCACCATCGATCCATATGATTCGTGCGAATATAGAAACGGAGATCGCACCGATCGTGGGAAGTGAGAAACAGGCAGAAGACCTTGTTGCATATATTAAAAAAGAGAGCGAAGGTCCACAAGGCGTCTGGGGAACAAATATTTTCGGCAAATCAATTGAAGATCTTGTGATGGATGGTATGCGTAATAAGATTACGCTGATCAACGAAGAAAGTCAGGTAAAACTGCAGGATTCTATGCAGAAGATCGTAAACGACAGCAATGGTGGTCTGGTCTGCATTATTATATAGTGATCGTGAGCTTTTTTTTTACAGGAAAATATGATAAGATAAACAGTAAGTAAAATATGCAAAAGAAAGCGAGGAATTCAGTGTTGCTGAATCACCAACAGAGAAAGATTCTTGAATTATTGTGTAAAACAGAACATGTGACTGCGAGTGAACTGGCCGGTCAGCTTGGAATTGGCGTGAAGACGGTAAGAGTCAGGATCAAGGAACTGAATCCGGAGCTTGAGAAGAAAGGAATCCAGATTTTATCAAAGTCCAGGTACGGATATTATTTGGATCCAAGACAGCCGGAAGGTATCGAAGGACTGCTGAATCCGAAGGAGAATGAAGATCCGGTGATTCCGTCGAACAATCAGGAGAGAGTACATTTTCTCCTTGCATATCTTCTGAACAGAACGGAATATATCAAGTCAGAGGAGTTGTGTGATTTCCTTTATATTTCTAAGGGGACGCTGACGAATACACTCCGGCAGGTTGAGGAAACTTATCAGAAGTATGGTATTACAGTTCATAAGAAGCCGGGATATGGTATCCGTGTGGAAGGCAGTGAATTTAATCTGCGTCAGTGTATGGTGGATGTCTTTGTAAAGCAGGATAGTCTGGAAGGAATCGGAAGACGGCATCAGACGGATGAGATCGAGACGCTGGGGAAAATGGTCTATCAGTGTCTGAAGAAATATGAAATCGAACTTTCTGAGATTGCTTACAATGACTTTGTGGAACATATTTATGTGGCGATGCGAAGGATTCGTCAGGAGAAATATGTTGAACCGCAGGCAGCGGATATGCTTGGAAGAAAAGAGAAGCAGTTTGTGGAAGAATTGACAGAACAGGTGGGAGCGCATTATCAGGTTCGTTTTTCTCAGGATGAGAAGAATTATCTGACACTGCAGCTTGTGGGGAAGGTTTATATCGACAGTGAGACAGAACAGGAAAATTTCGTGATGCAAAGCGAGATCGACCGTCTTATTACTGAGATGCTGGAGATGATCTACAGGGAATTCCATGTTGATTTCAGGAATGATTTTCATCTGCGTATGGAGCTGAACCGACATATGGTTCCGTTTGTCCTTCGTATGAAATATCATATGATCCTGCGAAACCCGATGCTGGAAGAGATCCGTAAGAATTATGTGCTTTCTTATACGATGGCGTCCCAGGCGGCAATTGCACTGGGGGAATATTTTCAGCAGTCGATTTCAGAAGATGAGATTGCCGGACTCGCAGAGGTTCTTGAACTGGCTTTGGAGCAGCAGGAGAATGAACAGAAGAAGTTTTCGATTCTGATCGTATGTGCATCTGGGAAGACGAGTTCAGAAATTCTCAGATATAAGTACAGCAGAGAATTTAAAGAGTATATTGAAAAGATTTATGTATGTAATCTTTATGAACTGGAGAACTTTCCGTTTGAAAAAGTGGATTATGTATTTACAACGGTACATATCTCTTCTTATGTACCGGTACCGATTTTGGAGATTGGTTCCTTTCTGCAGGACAATGACATTGACAGGGTGAGAAAGCTTTTTGCAAGAGAGAGTAAGGATTTTTTGCAGAAATATTTTAAGAAGGAATTATTTTTTACGGATGTGGAAGGAAAGACGAAGGATGAGGTTCTGAAGAACCTGTGCCGGAAGGTTGAGCAGGAGAAGGGACTTCCGGAGACATTCACTGCATCTGTTTTGAAGAGAGAGGAACTTACACCAACAGATTATGGTAATCTGGTGGCACTTCCACACCCGGAGCGTGCCTTCCAGGAGCGTGCTTTTGTTGCAGTGGCAGTTCTGAAAGAACCGATATTCTGGTTCCGGCAGAAAGTGCAGGTCGTATTTTTGACGGCGATCGGAAGGGAAGAGGATGAGAATCTGCAGCAGTTCTATGAGGCAACGACAGATCTGATCCTTCGTCCGGCAGATGTGCAGAATCTGATTCGTCATCCGGATTATGACAGGTTGATCCAGTTATTGCGCAGAGCAGAAGAATAAAATGTATTTAATCTTCTTGATGAATGTGATTATATGTTCAGTGATTCAAAAGTGACCACATTGATTGTGGTCATTTTTTGAGTGGAGCTTTTTAAAAATATATGTTAAATTAAGGTCAGTCGAGGGACAGGAAAGGAAATGACGATGAGACATCTAACATTGATCTGTATGGCAGGTATTTCAACGAGCCTCTTAGTGAATAAGATGAAACGGCTGATTCAGAATGAGAATCTTGAGATTGCAGTCACAGCGATGTCGGAACGTGCATTTCAGGGTTACACAGGTCAGACAGATGTTCTGCTGCTTGGTCCGCAGCTGGGACATCGGTTCGAAAGCCTGAAAGAACAGTATGAGTCCAAAGGCATCCGCATAGACAGGATTGATCCGGAGCGTTTCGGAGCAATGGATGCGAAGGCTGTACTGGAGCAGGCATTTCCAGACCTGTCTGGACAAATAGGTGATAAATAAAATAAATTAAAGATAGGAGAATGTATCATGGCAAAATTTACTTATGTAGTACAGGACAACGAAGGAATCCACGCAAGACCGGCAGGAATGCTTGCAAAAGAAGCAAAAGCTCTTGAGGGAGTTAAGGTTACAATCGCTGGAAACGGAAAAACAGCTGACGCTACAAGACTGATGGCTATCATGGCTATGGGTATCAAAAAAGGTATGGAAGTTGAAGTAACAGTTGAAGGTGAGAACGAAGAAGCTGCAGCAGCTAAGATGGAAGAGTTCTTCAAAGCAAACCTGTAAGAGAAAGTCATACATATATTCATTTAATTTCTAGTTAAGGAAAGATGTTTTAACAGATCGATAATAAGGATTAGCCCTCCGGAAGAAAGATCTGTCAGGACATCTTTTTGTTTTTATTGATAATGTAGGCGTCGCAAGCGACCGCCGCAGGCGCAAGAATGTGCGAGGCACATTCGTAAATTATATACTAAGTGCATAAGGAACAGATAAAAAGTTCCCTATGCACTTATTTTTAGCAAAAGCCCCATGGTTGAGAGGAAAGGAGGTATTTGGGTTATGGGAAAATTCAAATATTTAACATATGACGATAGAAAAATTATAGAAAAAATGTACAAATCTGGAATGAGCACACCGAAGATTGCGAATGCTCTTGGGAAAAACTATAGTACAGTCTATCGAGAGTTACATAGATGCCCTAAGGATTACACTGCTGACAAAGCCCAGGCAGATGTAGATAGTAAGAAAAAGGATAAGTACGATATCACAATAACTCCAAAAGGGAAACATTTCACTTATAGTGATAGAGTTGAACTGGAACAAATGATCAAAGCAGGAAAATCTATTCCGGAAATGGCAGCATATTTTGAAAAATGTACCCGTTCTATTACAAGAGAAATGGAGAGATGCATAGGAGACTATTCTGCGGACGAAGCACAGAAAGATATACAAAAAGCGAAGGAGAGACAAAAAATGGCAGCCAGAACTGCAGTGGCAACCCGGATAGAAAAAAACGAGAAAGAATATAAAAAAATTATTCGGGCTTGTTTGAAATTAGATCCCAAGGCTGACATCATTGATATAAAAATAGCAACGGGATTTCCGATTGAACGAGTTGAAAAATATTATGACGAGATATATCAAGAGGTTGTAAAAAAGAAATAAAAAAAGAACACCCCGACCAAAGCGTGTTCTTTAAGGAATTGTTCCTAGCTTTTGAAAAATTCCTTGTACATTTTTATTATATCGATTTTGTAATATTTGTCAAGTGGTGAAAAATAAATCAATGTGCCGAAATTCGGCACATTGTAGAAGGGAGGGTTCAGATGTCAGGAGAAGGAAGATATCTTAAAATGGATAGTAAAAAAATTAAAGATGTACTTCGGCATCATAGTGAACTAACCCAGCAGATACACAAACAAGTGCTTGAGATTCGGGAAAAATTAGATGAAGTACAACAGCAAACGATAGAAATTGCATCTTATCCAAAGATAGATTTGTCCCAGGAAGGTGGAGGAAGAGGAACACATAAAGATCTTGCAGATGTATACCTTAGATACCAAAAGCTTGTAAATGAACAGGAAGAACAATTAGCTGCTGAAATGTATGTTCTTACTATACATGCTGAAGGAATTCACAGATTATATCTATGCTTTCAAACATTGATCGGGGAGGAACATGATATTATAGATCGACTGTATGTGAAAGGTGAATTGTATAAATCAGTAGAGCAAGATATGGGATTAAATCATCGAATATTCGAGGGTAAACGTAAGCAGGCTATCAGAGATATACAAAAGTTGTATGAGAGTGATCTGAGTAATGCGCAAATTATTTGCATTCAGAAAGAGAATGCTTGTGGGAAAAAAGGGAAAAGAAAAGTCGAACAAGAATATCAGTATGAGCAGATGTCATTAAATGATCTTTTTAAAGCATAGAGAAATAGGCGAGATGAAAGAGAGGAAAAAATATGAGGTGTCAGGAAGAACAGCAGGAAGAAATTGAAACAATCGGAGAGCTGATAGAGAATTTTGCCGGAGATTTGGTGGGCGGTACTTACTCCAACGGAAGTGATGAAAGAGATTATGCCGACCAGTGGTTTGAGCGTTGTTGGTTTGGAATGATCCCAAAGCCTACACTTCTGAATCATCTCCTTTGTTGGGGATATGACCCAGAGGACTATCTGAACGCAATGGACAATATCGAAACCGCTAAGGAAGAAAAGAAGTATCTGGAAGAACACCCAGAAGAAGCAGACGAGGAAGAAGCGAGCTATCTTGATGATGATATAGCGGACTGGGAAGAAGAACTGAAAAGCATGAGAGAGGACTGGAAACCAGAGAATGAGCCAAATATGGATGAAGAAATCGAACGTATTAAGAAATGGGTAACAGACAGAAATCTTTTTTTAATCATAAATAAAAGAAGACAAAAAATAATGACAAAATAAAATTATGAAGTAATTCATAAAACCAATCAACACAACACATAACATGTACCGAATTTCGGTACGGAAAAGGAGCTTAAAATGAAAACAATAGCAATTGCAAATCTTAAAGGCGGTGTAGGAAAAACAACGACATCAATTAATTTGGCATACAGCTTGATGTCATTGGGAAAAAAAGTACTGTTAATTGACTTAGATCCACAGTGTAATAGTACAAAATTCTTTGCGAAAGTGAATTATACTGGACAAACAGTACAGGATGTGCTCATGAATCCCGAAGTAATTAATCATAGTATTTACCGCACAAAATATAAAGAAATTGATATTATGCGTGGTTCAGCAGAAGAAAATTGCCAAGGAGAATATCAGTTACAGACTGCATTCGGAAAATTAAAGAAAGAATATGATTATTGTGTAATAGATACACGACCAGTCTTTGACAGTCTGACAAGAAATGCTTTTCACGTTTCCGATATTATGCTGACGCCAATTAAGTTTGATAATTACTGTAGAGATAATTTGGCATTGGTTGAACGTTTCGTAAACGAATATGCAGATGAAAATATGGAATGGAAGATCTTTGCTAATATGGTTGCGAATGGAAAAGCGCAAAGGGAGACAATGGCTGATCTAATTGGAAAACATGACTATCCGATTATGGAAACCTGTGTGAGCCGTTCAGCAGTTGTAGACAATGCATTGAATCTCTACAAACCTGTGTTAAAACATCGAAAAAATAGTTCTGTGGCACGAGATTACCTGGAACTGGCAAAAGAATTGATAGAAGCATAGGGGGAAAGAATCATGGCTAAGATATCAAATGTGTTTTCAAAAGAAGAAGTAAAAAAGTCGGTACATCCTAAAAGGATTACGAAATGGATTCATTACACAAAGCTTGTTAGAAATGATAAACAATATTGTGATGCAAAAGATAAAGAAGAGATTGAGGGGTTGGCAGATATTATTGAAGCAGACGGAATGGTTCTGCAGGATTTACTGGTAAAAAAATTAGATGCGGATGAGTACAAGATTATTGCAGGACATAAAAGACATGCTGCATGTAAATTACTGGTTGAAGAACGAGGAAAAAAGGAGTTTGAATTCTTGCCTTGTTTTGAACAGAATATTAGTGATATTCAGGCAGAATTCCAGATCTATAGCAGTAATTGCCATCATGAGGAAACACCTTATGAGATTATGCACAAATTGGAACGAATGCAGTATTTAATTAATAATTATCCGGAGGAATTTCCGGAAATTCAAGGTGGTCGAATGGTAGATCGTCTTGCAAAAAAATACAATCTCAGTAAATCTACGGTAGGTGAATATTTGACAATCTCCAAAAATTTGGGGGATACAGCAATGGATGAATTTCAAAAAGGAAAAATTGATAAGTCAGCAGCGGTAACATTGGCAAGTATGCCGGAAGAAGACCAGGATCAGGCATTATCACAGGGGCGAAAAACAGATAAAGAACTAAAAGCATATAAAAAAGAAGTTCTTGAGCCGACTTCAAACGAAATCCTTACAGCTTATGACGAACTTGATATACGGGAAATAGATTGCCCGGATCGGAAAGAAACATGTAAGAAATTAATCGAACGATATGGAAAATCACACTTGGGACAAACTTCGGATACAATAAACATTTCTTGTACTCCAAAAACAATTACGATTAATGGAAAAGAGATTACATGGAATCGTTTTGTAAAACTGATTGAAAAAGTAATACCAGCTTATCAAGTAGAAGTTCAGGCAAAAAAAGAAAAGAAAAAACTGTATTTTGAAAAAAGAGAATTGCAAGTTTCATATGAGACATATGACAGACTCCTTTCCGGACAACAGAGATGCATTCTTGTAAAAGACGATACCTATCAAGAAGCAGAGCTGGTAGATATTTATGCGATTGCTTCTGATGGATCTGAAACAGAATCAATCGAGTTCACGATTACTTATATTAATAAGCAGGATTCCGGAATTGAGAAAGGGTATTCGATTCTAAACCTGGAAATGATACCAATATTTTGTTAGGAAGTAAAATATGAACAGAAGAGTGAAACAACTAATAAAAAAGTTTGCGTTATTTATTGTATTGTTTATCCTTAGACATCTGGCAGATTATCTGCGGATGCACTTTGGAGTCTGGTGATTCAGATTGGATTAGATGGAGCTGCATTAATTGTTGGAATTAGATTGTTAATGGCGGTAAACCAAAACATGAATAATCATGGTAATAATGAAGATTAAACTAATATACCACCTTGCGGAATTGCTGCATGAATCGGCGAAGTCCGTGGTCTCAAAGACACAAGGTGGACTGCATATATACGATGCAATTGCCGTATATATGCTTGTGTTGATGGTGATGGCAGAAATTTGATTGATTTCTGCCATCAAATGAACATTGTCACAAATTGTACATGTGTACCGAATTTCGGTACGGGAAGGAGCCAGTATGAATAAAGTCGTTTTATTAGGAAGATTAACTAAAGATCCAGAAGTAAGATATTCAACCGGAGAAAAAGAAACTGCAGTTGCAAGATATACAATTGCTGTAGACCGCAGATTCAAGAGAGACGGCGAGCCGACAGCGGACTTCATTCCGTGTGTTGTATTTGGACGTTCCGCTGAATTTGCTGAGAAGTATTTCCATCAGGGAATGCGTATCTCTATTTCTGGACATATCCAGACAGGAAGCTATACGAATAAAGATGGCGTGAAAGTATATACGACAGTAGTGATTGTGGAAGAGCAGGAATTTGCAGAAAGTAAATCTGAAAGTAAAAACATTTCTAATCCAGTGGAAGAGTCATCAGCTGATAATGGATTTATGAATCTTACAGATGAATATGATGAAAAATTACCATTTTATTAATTGTTTGTACCGAAATTCGGTACAAATGAAAAGGAGTTTTAAATGATTTTTTTTATAATTGCAGC
>NZ_QTZH01000100.1:0-3639 GCF_003462585.1 Ruminococcus sp. OM04-4AA
GCTGACAAGCGTATGGAGCTTCAAAAGGCACAAGAAGCAAGGCAGGCACAGCGAAAGGCTGACGGATCAGCGACAACGGGAGCTACCCGTCCCCATGAGCGACCAGCCACAGCTTCAACCATTCCAAAGCCGAGTACAGAAAAAACGCAGGAAATCAAACGCCCTGCCACAGCGACCACTTCAAAAGCAAGCGAGCCAGTCAAGACAAGCGTTATCAAAGAGCGTCCGCTATCTTCTGGTGCTTCTGATAGAAAAGCAACCCAGCTTACACAGCAAGTACATAGGCAGAATGTAGAAAAAGTAGTATTGCAGGAAACACGCCAGAATTACCCCAAAGACCGCAGGAAAAAGGTTCAGCAGACCCATAGCGTCCAGAAGAACCAACAGACCACAGAGAAAAGCCGTAATCTTGTAACGAAGAAAGGACAGAAGAAAAAATGAAACTGAAACATATCGCTCTTATTGGCAGTCTGTTTCCTATCCTCTTTTCTCTGGTGCTTTTCTTTGGTGTCCTCATTAGTGCGGACAGCGACGATGAGAACAGCAATTTTTCTTCTGGCATTACGGGTATGAACCTATCCGCAGAAGTCTTGAAACATCAGCCTATGGTGGAAAAATACGCCAAAGAATACGGTATTTCCGAGTATGTCAATGTATTGTTGGCTATCATTCAAGTAGAAAGTGGCGGTACGGCAGTAGATGTTATGCAGAGTTCGGAAAGTCTTGGTTTACCGCCTAACTCTTTAGATACAGAAAGCTCAATCAAGCAGGGGTGTAAATATTTTGCGTCCCTGCTTTCTTCCTGCAAAAATCAAGGTATCGACGATTTGAATGTAGCGATACAGTCCTATAATTATGGCGGTGGCTATGTGGGATATGTGGCAGGAAAAGGAAAGAAACATACCTACAATCTTGCAGAGAGCTTCGCCCGTGAGAAATCGGGTGGAAAGAAAGTAACTTACACCAACCCGATAGCCGTTGCGAAGAACGGGGGTTGGCGGTATGGCTATGGAAATATGTTCTATGTGGAATTAGTCAATCAGTATTTAACTGTTCCGCAGGTGTCGGGAGAATTGGCACAAAAGGTAATGAATGAAGCATTGAAATATCAAGGCTGGAAGTATGTCTATGGCGGTAGCAATCCCAACACTTCCTTTGACTGTTCGGGACTGACACAATGGTGTTATGGTAAAGCTGGTATCTCCTTACCGAGAACCGCACAAGCACAGTTTGACGCTACCCAACATCTTTCACTCTCGCAGGCAAAGGCTGGGGACTTGGTATTTTTCCATTCCACTTATAACGCTGGTACTTATGTAACACACGTTGGTATTCTTGTTTCGCCGACGCAGATGTACCATGCAGGAAATCCGATAGGATATGCAGACCTAAGTAGTAGTTACTGGCAACAGCACTTAATCGGTGCAGGACGAATAAAACAATAGAAAGGACTTGAAAAATATGTTTAAGAAGAATAAGAAACAGACAGAAACTATCAAAGAACCAAAAGAAAAAAAGGTGCGTACTGTCAAGGTAGGTACACATAAGAAAACCGTGATTGCGTTGTGGGTGGTGCTTATCGCAAGCGTGAGCTTCGGGGTGTATAAGAATTTTACTGCTATCGACCAGCACACGACCCACGAAAAAGAAATCATTGAACTTCGCTTGCAGGACACCAACGGGATAGAAAATTTCGTGAAGAATTTTGCGAAGTCCTATTACACATGGAATAACAGTAAAGAAGCGATTGAATCAAGGACGCAGGCAATCAACGGTTATCTGACAAAGGAATTGCAGGACTTGAATGTTGATACCATTAGAACGGATATACCGACCAGCTCCACAGTTACAGATGTGATTGTATGGAGTATCGAACAATCGGGAACGGACACTTTTTCTGCTACTTACGAAGTAGATCAGCAGATAAAAGAGGGAGAAAAGACAAGCAATGTGAAAGCAACCTATACCGTAAAAGTCCATATAGACGCTGACGGGGATATGTTAATCGTTCAGAACCCTACCCTTGCACCAGCAATCGAAAAATCAGACTATGAGCCTAAGACACCAGAAGCAGACGCAAGTGTAGACGCTGATACCGTGAATGACGCTACCGCATTTCTGGAAACATTCTTTAAGCTCTACCCGACAGCTACGGAAAAAGAGCTTGCCTATTATGTATCGGGAAATGTGCTTGAACCTATCGGCAGGGACTATCTTTATTCTGAACTGGTAAACCCTATCTTTACAAAGGACGGGGACAATGTGAAAGTCAAGGTAGGCGTGAAATTCCTTGATAATCAGACAAAGGCGACGCAGATATCGCAGTATGAACTTGTGCTACATAAGGATAGTAACTGGAAGATTGTAGGATAAATTATATAGCGTGCATTTCCTAAATGAGATTTGCACGCTTCACTTTCTGTACAAACACCATATAACACTTGACAACAGCGTTACTCTGTTATATACTGTTTATACAGAAAGGAGCTGTGAGATGAAAATTATTATAAACCATTCTTCAATGATACCTATTTACGAGCAAATAGTAGAACAAGTTAAAGCTTTAATTCGGAATGGAAAATTAAAAGAAAATGATAATCTTCCGTCTGTTCGTTCTCTTGCAAAAGAATTAAAAATAAGTGCTCTAACTGTGAAAAAAGCATATGATAGCTTGGAAAACGAGGGGTTTACGGTAACAATTCATGGAAAAGGAACATATGTTACTGCTACAAATACAGAGCTTTTATTAGAGGAACAGAAAAAGGAATTAGAAAGTGATTTAGAACGAGTTATTCAAAAAGGCAGATGTTACGGTATCAGTGATGAAGATATAAAAAAACTATTTGAGTTAATTTTGGAGGGTTAGATATGTTAAAAATTGAGCATTTGAAAAAAAGTTATGAAAACTTTTCGCTTGATTGTTCTCTTGAAGTAAAGAAAGGTCATGTAACTGGTTTGATTGGTCAAAATGGTGCAGGAAAAAGCACAACATTTAAAGCTATTTTAGGGCTAATTTCCTTTGATAGTGGAACTATCAATATTCTTGGAAAGTCATTACAAGATTTTACTGCAAAAGACAAGCAAGATTTGGGAGTAGTTCTTTCGGACTCTGGCTTTAGTGGATATTTAACAATCAATGATATTATTCCTATTATTGATAATTTATATCAAAATTTTGATAAATCATTTTTTATAGAACAAGTTAAAAAGTTTCAGCTTCCACGAAATAAAAGAATAAAAGATTTTTCAACTGGTATGAAAGCGAAAGTAAAAGTCTTAGTTGCTGTTTCACACAATGCAAAGTTGTTAATTCTTGATGAACCAACGGCGGGATTAGATGTAATAGCTAGAGATGAATTGTTAGAAATGCTAAGAGATTTTATAGAAAAAGGCGAAGAACGCTCTATTTTAATTAGTTCTCACATTTCCAGTGATTTAGAAACTTTATGTGATGACCTTTATATGATACATCAAGGAAAAGTAATTATGCACGAAGATACTGATGTTTTACTAAGCGATTATGCACTACTTAAAGTTGATGAAGAAGAATATTCCAAATACTGATGTTTTACTAAGCGATTATGCACTACTTAAAGTTGATGAAGAAGAATATTCCAAATTAGATAGACAATATATTTT
>NZ_QTZH01000101.1:0-3349 GCF_003462585.1 Ruminococcus sp. OM04-4AA
ATTATTACGGATAACATCTGATGAAGGAAGAACCCCTTCTTCTGTTATCTGATTTATAGAAACTTATTAACCAAGTAGTCTTGATTGACTACATCATTATTATACTAGGGTGTGATGTGGTGATCGCATTGTCCCATACGCTTGATCCAAAGAATGTGGCTGCACAGGTGGACGGTGTCGATTTGTGGCTGTGTGGACATGAACATATTGAACTCAGTGAATCTGTGATGACACCGGACGGTTCAAAAACCTATGTATCGGAAAGTGGACATTATTTAAATAGTGTGGGGCTGATCGATCTGAACTGTACTATGGATGAGGATGGAAGTGTGCATGTGGATTATGAGAAAACATCTGTCGATTATGAAGAAGCACAGAACTATCCGAAGGATGCTTCCGTGACAGATGTATTGGATAAGATCAAAGCAGAAAACGAGACAGTACTGAATCGTGTCATCGGTACTTCACCGGTGGAATTGGACGGTGTCTGGGAACATATACGTATCGGACAGACAAATCTTGGAAATGTCATAACTGATGCGTACCTGCTTGCCACAGGGGCTGATATAGCCTTTGAAAATGCTGGCGGAATCCGTGCTTCTATCGCTGCCGGAACGGTAACGTATGGAGATGTTATCAATGTCAGTCCTTATGGAAACTATGTAGTGACAAAGAAACTGACCGGTGCACAGATAAAGGAAATGTTGGAGAGCAGTCTTACTATTCAGAAAAACTGTATTGTTGCAAATGACAGTGGTGAATGGGATGCGTGGCCAAATGACAGCGGAAGTTATCTGCAGGTTGGTGGAATTACCGTCCGCTTCGATCCGGCACAGCCGGCGGGGGAGCGTGTGCTTTCTGTGCAAAAAGATGAGCAGGAGCTGGATGATACAAAAGAGTATACTGTAGCAGTTAATAATTATCTTGCCGGTTCTGACAGCTATCCACAGCTTGCCAATGCAGCGGAGATCGGAGAATATTCCTGTTGCGAAGAGCTGTTGATTCAATTTTTTGAACAGGGTTCCGATGCAGTTACTGCAAGTGCAACGAAGCAGAATATGATTCAGACAACCAAAGAGACAGTCGAACCGGAACATCCATCTGTGCCTGTCATACCGTCTGTACCGGAGCAGCCATCGAAAGAACAGCCGGAAGCTGTGAAAACAGAGGTGAAAAAAGAACAGACAAGTGGAACAAAAACTTCAGTAAAAAGTCCGAAAACAGCGGATAGTAATGAACTGTTCTGCTGGATGATACTACTGTTGCTCAGTGGCGGAGCAGGAAGTATCTGCCTGGTTCAGGGAAATAAAAGATAATTTAAGATGAAGGCACCAGAAAAGCAGGAAATACATTACATCTGCTTTTAAGAACTGGTCAAAAAGTGCGGAAGCCCTTAAAAATCAAGGACTTCCGCTGCTTTTGTTTATAAATGTTTCTATGATATTTTTATTGTTTGCTTAACTGGGAGCAGTTTTATTTTTGGTTTTCTGCCTGATATTTCTTATATTCTTCTACAGGCATATCCAGGCCGGTATATAATTTATAAGCCGCAACGCCCTGCCACAGAAGCATACCTTTTCCACCGATCGTTTTTGCACAACCGGCTTCTTTTGCTTCCCGAAGAAGTTTTGTCTCTTCCGGATTATATACAACATCACATACAATCAGATCGGAACGAAATACAGATTTGTCTGTGATTGGAGAACGATCTTCGTGAGGTTTCATACCTACCAGTGTTCCATTTACCAGAATATCTGCTTTTTCAATTTCTTCTTTCAGTTTTCCCGGATCATCCAGACAGAATACCTGAACATTACAATCTGGTACTTCGTTTTTCAGTTTAGCAGCTGTGCCTTTTGCGCGATCAAGAAATGGATCGTCTGGATTGAAGATGGAAATGGATGTTGCTCCATCAAGTGCACACTGTACCTGGATGGCTGTAGCAGCTCCTCCTGCACCTAAAATCACCAGTTTCTTTCCTTTTACATCTACGCCATGGTCTCTTAGATTTTCCACAAAACCGATACCATCTGTCATGTGTCCGATCAGTTTTCCGTTTTCATTAACAATTGTATTCACTGCACCGATAATTCTTGCAGCAGGCGATAACTCATCCATGTTCTGGGCTGCTGCTGTTTTACATGGCATAGTTACATTGCACCCTCTCATTTTGAACAGACGCATCGCATCCAATGCTGCCGGTACCTGATCTTCCTTGATGTCAAAAGCCATGTAGCTGTAGTCCAAATTATGATAACGGAAGCAGAAGTTATACATATCAGGAGATCCTGAATGTCCTACTGGACTTCCAATCAATGCTAATAAACCTGTTGTTCCTTTAATTCGCTGTTCCATTTTTTCCTCCTGTTCTAGGTCTGAATCTTAGATGCGACTTCATAAGTTTTTTTATTTATTATCCATCCGACGCAGTCTGAGAATCAGTTCTTCGCAGATCTGCAATTCATCTTTTCCGTCTGTTTCAATAATAATATCCGCTGCTGCTTCATATTTTTCTCTGCGTTTCTCCATAAGATCGGCAATAAACGGAACTGTTTTGTTATTTTCAATCAGCGGGCGGTCATGGCTGTCTTTGACACGGTTCAGAATAGTTTCTGGTTTGGCAGTCAGAAGAACTACACGTCCGTTTTTCTTCATCTCAACGACATTACATTCTCTCATTGGAGTTCCACCGCCGCAGGAAATCACGACATTCGTTTTGGACTGCATTTCGATAAGAAGGTTGGTTTCCAGGTTACGGAAATACTGTTCGCCATATACTTCAAAAATATCGGAAATAGTCATACCTTCTCTTTCAGCTATGATCTGATCCATCTCGATTACTTCCATTGCAAAGGAGTTTTTCAAAAATTCTGAGATGGTACTTTTACCAGCTCCCATGAATCCAATAAGCACAATATTATAGTTAAACAATTTTCTGGACTGGATTCTTTTACTGTTCATTGTGATGCTTCCAAATACGTCTTCTACTTCAGCTTTATGACGTTTTTTTTCCATTCTTTTTTCCAGCCATTCTTTCTGTCTGGCCTCTTGTTCCGGCTGTAAGATTGGAAGATCATTGGACTTCTTATAAGCCATGATATCTTCTACAATACGATTACGCATAAGCAATGCATCCAGGATGATTTCATCACACTGGCCAAGATTCTCTCTTAATATTTCTAACTGACTCATTTTATCACCATTCCTATCTGATTATCATTTTTAATATTATAACAGCTGTTTTTGTATACGACAATACAATTTAGCAATTTTCTGCTTTAAATCGCTAAAGCTTTTTGGAATATTAAATACTTTTATTTACAGATATTTGACAAAATGTTATGGTGCA
>NZ_QTZH01000102.1:0-3307 GCF_003462585.1 Ruminococcus sp. OM04-4AA
ATTATGCAAATCTGTTAGAAATCTCGGAAAAAGATGCCAAGAAAGAAATCGAAGAGGATTTTAATGAGAGTATCCAACAGCAATTTGATGATTCCGATAACATTACGGATAAAGGAATTGCTGATTATGCGAAAAAACTGGCAGAAGTAAAGAAATTGGCAAAGTACAAAGTACAGGATGTGAAAGAAGAGGATGGAGGTTATACAGTAAGTGTACAAGTTGAACCATCCAATGTATTTCAGACATTGCAACAAAGCTCTACAGAGGTAAGCAATGAAAAAATAAAGCAGGGATTAGATGGAAATGATCCGGAAGTCTTTGCATCTGTATTAACAGAAAGTGTCCAGAAGAGTCTTGAAAAGAACAGTTATGGGAAAACTGTTACTGTAAAAGTATCCGTGGAAAAAGATAATTCAGGAAAATATGGTCTTTCGGATACAGAGATGAGTAAGCTGGAAGCAGTGATGTTCCCAACAGAATAAGAATGAATGGAAAGCTATCAGAGGAAAAAACTGGTAGCTTTCTTTTGTTTCAAAAACAGAGACTTGTTAGTAAGAGCAGCTACGAATACGATGCACTTGGAAGAATCACCAAAGTAACAAGCGGTTCGAAAAAGGATGTCAGCTACGTTTATGATGACGCAGATAATCTGCAGGCAATCGTATACCCGGATGGTACAAAGGTCAGCTATGAATACGATTTAAATGATAATCTGGTAAAATTGACAGATCGTAATGGAAAAGTAACCACTTACAAGCATGATGCACTGAATCGTGTGACAGAAGTCATTAGAAGCAATGGAACAAAGACGGAAGTGTCTTACGATGCAGAAGATCATATCACAAAGATTGTGAATACCTGTGGTTCCTGCGGCAAAGTAATCAGCACTTATGAGTACAAGTACAATGATCAGGGATATGTAGTCAGCGAGACAGCGACCGAACTGGAAGCTGGAACAAGAAAGACGCCAAGTTGGGAAGACTGGTACAACTGGGGCGATACACAGAAAGAGACAGACAAAGCAGACTGTGAGCATCAGGAAAAAGAGATCCAGACGACACGTACCTATGAATACGATGACAACTGGGAACTGACACGCTGTACAGAAAAAGCAGAGGGCGGTAAAAAGACAGTCCATAATTATACGTATGACAAGATCGGAAACCGGACTTCTTATGAGAAGATTGAAGATGGTGTCAGCAAGGCAAAATATAACTATAAGTACAACGATTCCAACCAGCTCATCAAACGTACCAATGCAAAGATCTGGGGCGATCCGGGAACAACCTACAGCTATGATAAGGACGGTAATCTGATCCAGGAATGCGATAAGACAAACAGTGCAGATCCGGTCACTTATGAATATACAGCAGAAAATCGTCTGGCAGTAGTAAAACAGGGTGGAACAGTCCTGATGGCAGCCATGTACGATGGAGATAACAACCGGGTATTCGAACTGGATAACACTTATAAATGGGAAGACTGCTATGGCGATGAAGTTCTGATTCCGGAGAACCAGCGTACAGAAGATGGAGACAGTCCGAAAGAGCAGCTTGCCTCTCTGGTAAAAAGTGGTTCCAATGCCAAAGGATACACACTGACAGAGTATATCAACGATATCAATCGCGAGAATACAGAAGTCCTCGCAGAGTATAGATCAGACGAGAAAGTACGTCAGGCTTATACTTATGGAGAAAGTGGAATCGGAGAACGTATAAGCGTTGATAAATCCACAGAAAGCAGTTATTATTTATATGACGGAAGAAACAGTGTGACCGGAATCCTGACCGAAACAGCTAATCTGACGAACAGTTATCAGTATGATCCATACGGTAACCTTACATCAGGAACAGCAAATGGTGTCAATTACTACGGTTACAATGGGGAGTCCACAAATGTAAAAACAGGACTTCAGTATCTGCGGGCAAGATACTATAACGCAGAGAACGGAACCTTTACAACTGAAGATAGTGACCTTGGAACGACAGAAAATCCGTTAACCAGAAACCGCTACGATTATACAATCAATAATCCGTTGAATTACAGTGATCCGACAGGATATTCATTGTGGAGCAGGATTAAGGGTGCAGCTAAGAAAGCAGCAAAAAAGGTTGTTAAAACAGTCGTAAATACAGCGAAAAAAGTTGTTAAAACGGTTGCAAAAGGCGTAAAAGCGGCAGCTAAATGGGTGAAAAATGCAGTATCCCATCCGAAACAGGTAATACAGAAAGCCAAAAATACTGTAAAACAAAAAGCAAAACAGGCTTCTCAGAAGATTGTATCCAGTGGATCGAATTTTATAAGAGCTGTAAGCAAAGGTGGAGTAAAAGGCGGTCTTAGTTACATCGGAAATGGTGCTAAGAAAGTATATAGCTCTTTCAAATCCTATGCATCAGAAAAAACAAAAGAAATTCGCCAGACAATTAAAAGAGAACTGTGTACTACAACAAATAGAATTTCTTCAGCTTTTGGAAAAGTAGATTGGAATGTCGTAAAGAAAGTAGTAGCAGGTGGAGCAATCTTAGTTGGTCTTGGAATTGCAACAATAGTAACAGGTGGAGCAGCAGGAGTGATTGCGGCCGGAGCATTCAGTGGAGCTTTGATTGGCGGTGGAACTGGAGCTGTTCTTGGTGGTTTATCTAGTGCTGCAAATGGTGATGGATTTATTCAAGGTGCAGCCGATGGATTCTTGTGGGGAACAATTGGTGGAGCCGTATCAGGTGGTGTTGGAGCAGCAACAGGTTCACTTGCAAGTTCATCTGCATCGTCAATCATGAAAAATCCATTAGCTAAGAGTGCACTTGAAAATGCGGCAGATACAGCAGTTGGAACAATTGACGATTTAGCGCATGGTAGAGATGTATCTGTAGGTTCTATAGCTATGGATTTTGGAACTGGGATGGTTTCATCGAATATTGATTTGAAAAAGGCATCTCATACAACTTCGGTTATTGAAGATACACCAAAACATAGCGTCAAACCAGATTTTATTGTGGGAACAAATGGAACTGTTGTCCCTAAAGATGTATATGATATGTCTGATAAAGATTTTATTCAAACAGTTGCAAATATTTCAAATGAAAAAGTAAATGAAAATTTGAAAGCGGAGGGAAAATCGATATACGGACATGTGGCAGGAACAAAAAAAACACACTGAGGCTGCAAATATAGTTAAAGAATATCAAGATAACATGAAGTCGAGAAACAATTTAGCAGTTGAAAAAAATTGGAAAGATAATGTTAGAATCAATGGTAATGAGAAAAGAAGTACGAGATTAGATGTTTATGATAAAGACACAAATACGGT
>NZ_QTZH01000103.1:0-3236 GCF_003462585.1 Ruminococcus sp. OM04-4AA
GTTAAAGTCATTGATTGCATACAAGACTTTTTCCACGTTCCAGATACCCGTATAAGATTTAATCTTTTTCAAGTTCTTTCAGCTCCTTTCGTAAGTTCTTCAAAGAGAAAAGGACAGCCATTTTCAGACTGTCCCTTAAAGAGAAATACGCTGTCAGTAGCAACAATGCTTGTCGCTGATCTTCCAGCGTTAATATGGTATCTCGCACATACCTCGCTTGTTTCAATAAAGCAACCGCCCATATCCAAATCTCGCCCGTAGGCTTCATAGTCAATGTAATTCTGTAAGCTGGGTGGAATGTCCCCAAGTGCCTGCAATTCGTCTATGTAGTAGTAGGCAACATCTGTCATGGTTTCACAGTCGGGATAATAGTAAATATCGTCCTTATGTTCCACGACTTCTTCCAGCGTCCCATAGTGGCTGATAAATTCGTCCAGACACTCTACAATATAGTCGGGAAGTTCCTCTATCATTTCATACATCTCATTGAGTTCTTCAATGGAAACATACTCGCCAATCGCAATGGGAAAGTTGTCGGTATCATGGATAGCGTATTCCTCATACTGTTCATTCAAGCCGATTTTTTCTTTCACATCTTCCTCGTCAATGGGGAACGTGAACCAAGCACCGACTAAATAGCCCTCATTGTATTTGCCAAGATTAGCAATATAAACCGCCATATCATCAATCATAAGCACCACCTCATTTCCTACTCTGGCAGTTCAAAGATACCGTGTTCTGTTACTAAAAATTTCCCGTGTTCCTGCAAGTGAGAAGCGTAGGCTTCAAAGTCAAAGTAGTATTCTTGACAGTCCTCGGATAAATGCTTGAACATCGGGTCGTTCATCAGCTTTTGCCTTGCAACATCTATCATGCTTTTACAGTCGGGATAAACAATAATCACGTTCCTGCAAATATAAAGTGCTTCTAAATTTTCAAACACCGTAAGTAGTGATACATATTCTTCCTGCATATCACTTGAAAGCTGGCGGTACATAAAATCTAATTCGTTGAGCTGGTACACGCTGGTGTGTTCGTGGACTTCATCAGCATAAGGCAACACCTTTTCGATAATACGATAATCCCCACTTTCTGCACCGATACCTAACTTTTCTTCAAACTCGGCAACATCTATCGGCAGGTCGAACCAGTATGATATTGTTTCTTCGCCAGTTGTTCCTCTCGTTTCCACCAGCACCCTTGTTTCCTGCATTGTTCCTCACGTCCTTTCTGTTGCTTCATCACATCTTTTAAGCTCTGGTACGACATACCAAACACATACTTTGAAAAATCTTCTAACTGTTTTATATCATAATTCGTAAGCGGTAATCGCTTCATTTCATGCCACACTTTACGCTTGTAAGAGGGCAGGTTAGAAATATAATCACAGCCGACGTTTGCCTGCATATCCTTAAAAATATCGCTCATTTCATCACTCCAATCTGATTTTAGGTAAGAAAAAAGCAGTCAATCCTAAGACTAACTGCTTTATGTATATGGATATAATTTGATTAAGTTTTAAAACCAGTTTGTTTTTTCATCTCTAAATTGAGGGTTATCGCTGTGTTGATATGGATTATAGTTATTCAGATTGCAACCATATTCTTTTAATGATTTGATTTTGTTATCTTCTGTCCATTCAATTAAGGAAATACCGTCAAATTCTTCAACGCTTCCCGTATTCATTTCATTTTTAAAATACCATTCTACGACAGTTTGATTTTCTTTATGAAAGAACTGTTTAATATCCCAAATAATGACTTTACCACGAGTATTCCATTCATTAAACCAATGTTTTACTGTTTTAAGATTTTCATATTTAGGACACCAGCTTTCCGTATAAACAACATCTTCTGTAAAAATTTTATCTATTCCTAAGTCTTGCTGTTTCAACCACATATCAAACCATAAACGAATAATTTTTTCTCTCTCATTCAAAATAGAACACCTCGATTACTTCTTTTTTCACATTATAGCACCCATACATCAGCCCCACAATAAAATTTTATGCACCGATAATCTTATTGAACAGCTCTAACAGTACATCTTTCACACCGCCAGCATTGAATACCAAGCCGACAGCAATCAAGGCAACTACCAAGAAACCGATAAGTTTTGAAAACTCACGCTTGAACCCTAAGTAGATACCGATAACCACAATCGACATAAGCACTAAGCTCTGTGCGTTGCTTAAAAACCATTGATACAAATTTTGCCCGAAATTCATGTTATTTGTCCTCGCTTTCTTTTAATTTCTTCATTTCATAGTCAGCTCCTTTGCCAACACTTAAAATACACATCAAGGCTACGCCGATACCCGTTCCAACAGATACCAGCAGGAAGTCTTTCAATAATTCCCACATTTTTTCATCACTCCTAACTTTCTACTAAATCTTTTGCAGGGGTCGTCTGCTGTTTGATTATCATTTCATGCTTTTCTGTGAGCTTTGCCTGCTGTTCGATAGTTTTCATGTAGTCTGTTCCGTTTCCCTTATCAATCCTTTTCAGCATTTTCAAGGTCGGTGCTACCTGCCGTTGTACCCACCGCAATGTACGGTCTAAGGTGTAAGGCTCTGGCTTTGTCGTCAGCTTCAAGCTCTGTCTGTTATCGCCGATAAACCACGCCCAGCGGTCATTGAGTTTCCAGTCATTTTTTCGCTTGTCTGCTTCTTCATCAACAAACCGCACATACTGGTTGATGATAGAAAAGGCAGTCTGCTCTGCGTCATAATAGGTCAGCAAATCTCGTACTGCATAATAGGCACGTTCATTTCTAAGCCGTATCTCAAAACGGTTGATAATGTCGGCTTCTTCCAGCGGTGTCCCTAACTTGACGTACTGCTCATAGTCCTTTTCATAGATACAGAAATACACATCTGATTTTAGCGAACCAAGATAAAGGGTGCGTCCCATATATTCTCTGTCGTCCTCTCTATGCTTGATAAGCTCGCCCGACTGATAAAACTTATAACTTCTGGACTTTCCGATATATTCCCGTTTCCTGCATTTTTCCGCAAGCTCTGGAATATCCAAAATACCCGTATGGTCGTTGATAGCAAGGTCGATACGCTTCATCACGCCACCGTCTATGAGTGCGTCCATGAGAAAGTCATACCAACTTCTTTGTTGTGCCAGCAGGTAACTTTCAAACTGTCGGCAACCACGCCCCTTTAACTCTAAAAGGACACCTTTTTCTTCGTCAGCCGACGTATAGATAAAGATGTCCCCTAAAGAAT
>NZ_QTZH01000104.1:0-3131 GCF_003462585.1 Ruminococcus sp. OM04-4AA
TGTATCATACTTAACCCTCTTCTTTATAAATACTTCAAAGTGTATCATACTTAACCCTCTTCTTTATAAATACTTCAAAGCCAAATTAAGATTATCTCTTTCATACTATTCACAGTATAATTCCATTTTATAAAATATTCAATTAAAAAGGTATGCGAATGTTTTTTATTTCCGCATACCCATTTATCACTTTATTCCTTATATTCTTTTGTTCGTATTTTCGCAAACTAACGTTCCGCAAGGATGCCCAGTGCGACGGTTCCTAACAGGGCGGCGGGTCGACTGGGCAAGTGGTCGGCTGAGAAGCATTTTCTACTCAACGACATATTTAACGTTTGATTCTCTCCGTCCCTCATATTTCTCCTGTGCCAACAGTTTATCAAGAAATTCTGACACTTCTTCCATGTCTTCACTATCTATCAAATCCAGTTTTATCAATACATCAAGGTCTGTCTGATTCTTCGGTTGTATTGAGATCGGCTGAGATGTATCCACAACCACTTTCGACTGTTTTGTCTTATTTGCTGTTTCAACATCCGTAGTTAATCCCATAACGTGGCTTTTACTCATTGTGGATATTTGTCTCCAAATGAATATGAGGAACAATATCTGAAAAACTTGGAAACGGACGTAACAAACTTAGCGAGTTAACAATTACAAAAAAGGAAAATTGGTTACATTTAATTTGTACTTTTTCTTGACATAGGACCAATTTTCCGTATATAGCAAAAGAAAAATTACAGAATTTATGGTCACATGGATTTATTAAAATCAATCGCATTGATGTAGACAGCAAAGAAAACAGAGGTCGTTATCTTAGCAAGTATTTTGGAAAAGACCTTGATTTGAAAGAACATAAGAAAAAAGCCTTTTTTAAATCTCAAAATCTGAAAGTTCCACACGAAACAAAAGTCATGCTGACCGAAGACATTTTACATGACTTACAAAAAGAAAATATCGTCTTTCAGAAAGAATACACAAGGCAAATTTACGATACCAACGCTTTCTTATCTACTGGTTCATGCTTAAAGGACAGCAGTGTTATCTACATCAAAATTAAAAAAGAAAATCCTTGCGTAAAGGGGGAATCTTATGGATAATCCCGTTACGTTTTCAGATATAACATTATTGAATACGTTAGCCACCTGTGCTAACATGACCACAGATGAAGTCTTCAAAGATTTTAAAATTATGGCAAATAAAAAAATCTTGAAGAATCACAAATATGAAATTTATTACTCGGAATCAGAAAAAAGCTGGCGTACTTATTTACCCGACGAAACCAAACCTAACAAACGCCGTCCTGTTAAGAGGAAGAGTAAAGAGAACCTTGAAAAAGAAATCATCAGATTTTATATCGAAAAGCAGAAAGCTGAAAACCGTCAGAATGTCACACTGGAAGAATTATACGCTGAATGGCTTTTGTATAAAAGAGACTATACTTCCGTAAAAGCAAAGACAATTCAAGAATATGTATCTGAATGGAATAGATTTTTCAAAGATACAGAACTTGTTAAAATGAAGATAGGCGAAATCAAACCAATCACGCTTATCCGCTTTTTCAGAGAAGCTACAAAAGACCGACAGTTCACGCATAAGCGAGTCAGTAATGCACGTTCTGTTCTGAATGGAATCATGAGTTATGCGATTGAAGAAGAAATTATATCTCATAATCCTGTCTCTGATGTGAATTTCAAACAGTTTACCTATAAGCCAGTAGAAGTACAAAGTGACGTAGTAAATCAAATGAAAGGAAATACTTCTCATGGATTCCGTAAACAGTTCCTTACAGACGAAGCACTTAAAATTCTTCACAAAGCAAAGGAATTAAATCCAAATGGAATATATGTTTTTGAACCTAACGGTGAGATTATGACAACAGACAGCTTTAATCGCCGTTTGAAGAAATATTGTAAAGAAGCCGGTGTTCCTTATCATTCCAGTCATAAAATCCGCTTTTACAATGCTTCAACAGCTTTTGACGGAAATAATCTTACAACCCTTAGTTATTTAATGGGACATAGTGAAACAGCTACAACATTGCATTACTTGCGGAATGTCAATAAGAGGAAGAACGATAGGCTTGCTTTTCAGAATCTTGGTATTTCATCATAAAGTGTTCAGAGGTGTTCAAACATTTTAAAACAAAAAAATAAGAGAAACGCTATAAATTCAACGTTTCTCCTACTTTTTACTAATGCCGCAGACCGGAATCGAACCGGTACGGGTATCACTACCCACGGGATTTTAAGTCCCGGGCGTCTGCCAGTTCCGCCACTGCGGCATTCCTCAAAATACTTTCGCATCTTGAACGACCCAGAAGAGACTCGAACTCTCGACCTCCGCCGTGACAGGGCGGCGCTCTAACCAACTGAGCCACTGGGCCAAATATTTAATTGTCAGCTCGCTGCCCCTTACTACTTCCAAGCAGTCTAGCTAAGTGGACCTTCGGGGACTCGAACCCAGGACCGACCGGTTATGAGCCGGTTGCTCTAACCAACTGAGCTAAAGGTCCAATTGATTATTTATGTTCCTAAGAACAAGCCGATGATCGGACTCGAACCGATAACCTGCTGATTACAAATCAGCTGCTCTGCCAATTGAGCCACATCGGCATAAATGACCCCGACGGGAATCGAACCCGTGTTACCGCCGTGAAAGGGCGATGTCTTAACCGCTTGACCACGGGGCCATACTTTGTCTGTCAACTTCCTCAACAGCGATTATAATCATATCATATAAATCATCGTTTGGCAAGTACTTTTTTGATATTTTTTTAATTTTTGAAACTTTTCAAATAATTCGACAAATTGAACTTCTTAGTTCCTACTCCTGATCCGATAATCAGAGAATAAAAAGATCTTACATTTCTGCAAGATCTTCAAGCTCCCCCTGTTGGACTTGAACCAACGACACTTCGGTTAACAGCCGAATGCTCTACCGACTGAGCTAAGGAGGAATATTTAATTAAAGGTTATGTACCTTCAAAACTACATACAGTCAAAACCAACATCATCATCCAAACCTATCACTGCTTTGGTTATGCCCTCGACCTATTAGTAACAGTCAGCTCCATGTGTTACCACACTTCCACCTCTGCCCTATCTACCTCGTCGTCTTCAAGGGGTCTT
>NZ_QTZH01000105.1:0-3100 GCF_003462585.1 Ruminococcus sp. OM04-4AA
GGTTAGTTGCATGAAACTATAATTAGTCTTGGCTGATTATATGGATTTAGATATCACTGATTAACTTCAGTTGTTAAAAGCAGAGGGGGGATGATATATATGATTCAAAGCTCATCGGTTAGTTGCATGAAACTATAATTAGTCTTGGCTGATTATATGGATTTAGATATCACTGATTAACTTCAGTTGTTAAAAGCAGAGGGGGGATGATATATATGATTCAAATCAAATTAAAGAAAGATATATAATTTTATAGCTCTACATAAATAAATTGATGGAGGAAAATGATTATGCAATTAATTGGAAAAATGAAATACGCAATTATGAAAAGTGCTGTATTTGCATTATCGGCAACAATGCTAGTAATGTCTACACCAATATCTGTAAGTGCAGAAGAAACACAATATGCAGATGGAACATTTGAAGGATCAGGAAAGGGACACGTAGATACAATTGTCCTGGATGTAACAATTGCGAATGGGAAAATAGTTGACATTGAAACAAAACAGCAGAATGAAACACCAGAATATTGGGAAATGGCAGTTCCTGATATGTACAATAACATTATAAATAAAGGTGATACAGGTGTAGACACCATATCCGGTGCAACCGATAGTTCCAATGGGATTAAAGATGCTGTAAATCAGGCACTTGAAATATCAGCAAGTAAAGCAACGGAAGATAAAAATAAAATATTTGAATCTGGAAATGGGACGCAGGATGATCCATACATTATCCATACGACAGACCAACTACAAAAATTTGCAAAATCAGTAACTGCAGATAATGACTACAGTGGAAAATACATAGTTCTGGATTCTGATGTAAATATTTCAGATATCTCCTGGGAACCAATTGGTGGAAATGACTGTGCATTTAATGGAGACTTTAACGGACAAAATCATTCAATTATCGGTATGAAAATAGGAACTTATAATAATCCCTATATGATTACAGGAAAAAATACTTATGTTGGTTTTTTTGGTATATTAAATAAAGATGCACAAATTAAAAATCTGAAGATTACTGGTATCGATATTGAATCTGAAGGAACTAATGGAAATGGAATCATTGGAAGCATCGCCGGAGGAATGAAAGGTTTCGACGATACAGGAAATTTGCATGGAGCAGTCATTGATAATTGTTATGTTTCCGGATCAATCTATCATGAATCTAATAGCGGAGATAATTATGTAGGTGGAATTGTTGGTTGGCAGAAAAAAGGTGCCGTAATTAACTGTAAAAGTGACGTTGTTGTATCATGCTATGTATCAGATCAAGATAAGATTGCAGCTGCAGCTGGAATTGCCGGAGTATTAGAACAGGGATTAATTGCAAATTCATTATCAATTGAAAGTGTTGGAGGTGGAACCTACGAAAATAATTCGGTAACACCAATAATCAGTAATTTGGTTGCCATTAATAAAGGAACTGTTTCCAGTTGCTATGCATCAGGCTCACTGTCTACACACAATGAATCTAAGTATGGCGGTATGATATCTGGATGGATTACTGAAACTGGTAAAGCATATGATTCAAAATATGATAAAGAAACTGGAATGTCAATAGGGGGAGAATCAATAAATCCACCAGAACCTGTAGGCACACAGGATGCAGCTTCCTTAAGTGATGACGGTTTCACTTATGTGGGTGGTTTAAGTAATAATCTGGAAGGATTTGATTTTTCAGGACTTAAGAAAACAGCAGATGACTTGAACGCTTCCTTTGAAAACTATCCGGTAGATATCACAAGATATGGCGTAAATGTAAATTCTTTAAAGAATGGTATGTTGGAACAAATTCTTATTACGCAGATTTAGGAAGTGCAAAGGCAACTATTGTATATAAACAGCCAGTATGTGAACTGGTACCTGAAAGTGCTTTACAGTATAAGAAAGTTATAGAACAGATTGATGCAATCGGTGATGTGACCATCGAAAAGGAAAATGCAATTAAAGAAGCAAGAATGGGATACGACGCATTATCTGAAGATCAGAAAAACAAAGTATCAAATTATGAACTTCTTACACAAGCAGAGACAAAATTATCCGAACTAAAGAAAGAAGAAGAAAATTCCAAAACAGATAAGAATGCAGCTGCAGAAGTAGAAAAGAAAATTGATGCAATAGGAACGGTAACAAAAGATTCTGGTGATATAATCAAAGAAGCCAGAACTGCATACGATGCATTAACAGCTACTCAAAAAGCACTGGTAAGTAATGTAAATGTTTTAACCACTGCAGAAGATGCATACAAAAAGCTAAACAAGTCGGAAGATACACCTACTACTAAACCTGCTCCGCCTATTTACGGAGATGATAAATTAACAGGTACAGATAAAAGCTTATCAAATACAAAAAACACTTCGCCAAAAACAGCCGAGGAAAAATCATTAAAAGGTACGTCCAAAACAGTAAAAACCGGAGACACTACAAAAATGTTCCTTCCAATCTGTGGTATAATTTTTACGGCAGGAATGATCGTTGTTGTTATTAGGCGCAAAAGAATAAGTAAACGTTAAAATAAAAAACATTCTAACGCACCGGCTTTCCAGTGAAAAGCCACGAAATACTTCTTTTAATATATCGGAAATTTCTCGAGCGATCGGATATGAAAACCCACTATATTTTAGCCGTATTTTCAAGAAACAAAGCGGGCTTTCCCCGTCTGAATATAGAAAAAATATCAAATAATAATGTGAAACTAAATCGCTTTCTAAAAAAAGAACCCAGAATTGTTATTCAAAACAATAGTATGCTCCCCGTCAAGAGGACAATAAAAAATAATAAATTTTTGTATCGTCAGCCATGCTATGGCTGGCGATATTTTATGCTGCTTTTGTATATTGCTCATGATATTTCATTGGTGTCATTACATGCAGTTTCCTTTGAAGTCGTTGGTTGTTGTAGTAATCTATGTAATTAGCTATCGCAGTAATCAAAGAGCTTCTGTCATTAAACGCTGTTTATAATACATTTCTCGTTTTAGAATTCCCCAAAACCCTTCCATTGGTCCATTGTCAATACAGTGGGCAACTCTAGACATACTCTGCTTCATATGATGTTTTTTTAATCTAGTATAAAACTGTGCGCTTGTATAT
>NZ_QTZH01000106.1:0-3096 GCF_003462585.1 Ruminococcus sp. OM04-4AA
ATTTTAAAATGTTTTTGTAGGAAAGTCAATAAATAATCATAATTTTCTAATTGTGTTATTGACTACACTAATTCAATTAGCTAGAATTGTGTTTGTATGATATTTTGAATGAGGTGCATAACTATGAAAACCACTAAAGAAGCAGTAATAAAAGCAACATCAGACTTAGCAGATGAAAAAGGATTAAATAACGTTTCGTTAAAAGCTGTTGCTCAAAAATTAAACATTCGTACACCATCTTTATATAATCACATAGAAAGTTTAGATAATCTTCTTTTAGAAGTTGCTCATAATGGTATGCGTGACATGAATGAAAGAATGATGAAAATTGCCGTTGGAAAAATAGGGAAAGAAGCAATTAAGTTAGTTTCTATCGAATACCTAAACTATATGATTGAACACCCCGGAGTTTATGAAACAATTCAATGGGCTGTGTGGCACGGAACAGAGGAAACAGCAACCATTTTTAACAACTATCTTTCATTATTAACTACTCTTATCCAATCGTGCAGTCTTAACAAAGACAAAACACTTGAAATATTAAATATGCTTACTGGAATAATTCACGGTTATACAACTTTGCAATTAGGAAACGCTTTTTCTGCCTCAGATAAAGTTAGATTTGAATTAGCTGAAGCGATAGATACTTTATTAGTCGGGATTTTCCAGAAGTATAAATAATATATTTAGGCTTGCAAATCAATACAGAACTGCAAGCCTTTTTCTTTTATCCAACAATCTTCCAGTTACTATTCCTTATATAGCCCAAACTTGTACCGTGACAATTTCATTGATATTATCCGATTTACCACAAATCAAATTTTATCTTTTCTTCCTCTTGATTACCCTCCACAGAAAAGAAAAAGCCCTGTCAAGAGCCTTGCCACCATTGGTGGTGCTTTGCACTCTTTACTGGGCTTTTTGTTTGCTGTATCTTCTACAAAGAGGAAAAAAGTTATTCGTCCTCATCATCAAAATGGTTATTTTTCAATACTTCCCGTAATAATTCCATATCTTCTTTTGAATTGGGGTTTATCATTTTTACGACTTGATAAGGTGTCCTATATTTATGTCCCTCTATGCTTTCCCCGAACATATCCATGCTGTATAAATCATCATAGCGGTCTAACAGTTTTTGAAACTTCAAATGCTGGATAAATTCTTTGATTGGATAAAGGTCGGACGCTACAATACTTTTCCCGTTGATGTAGTCGTAATATATTCCCGTAACTTTTCCAACTCATATTCCAGCCATTCTTCCTCGCTGTCAAAGAAGTTGTCATAATGTCCATGTTTTAGTTCTGCATTTAATCGTTCTTCAATTCTTAAAAACTGGCAGACTTCCTTTTCGGATTGATTAACATACTTCCATTCTCCCGATAATAATTCATTGGGCATTACACCCAGCACGTCCATTATCTTTTCTAATGTATCAAAGGTAGGAAAATTCACACCTCGTTCAATCTTGGAAAGGCTCTGCATATTGATACCGATTTTATCCGCAAGTTCCTGTTGTTTCATTCCTCTGTGTTTTCTTATGGTCTGTATGTTCTCTCCTAAGAAACTGATTTTCTTTTCATAATGCTCCATAACTTAGTATAACCGCTCCTTTCGTTGCTTTTCTTGGTATTTATAAGCATATCATACTTAATCTACATCTAAAAGTCAACAAAAACTTCTTGACAAGTAATTCTAATGGCGTTATTATCGTATCAGATAGAGTGATTAAGCACGATAGGGTCAATCACACGCTTGAGTAAGCATAGAGAAGATACATTTTCACTTTGATAGCATGAATAAGCATGGACTATCAGACCGAAAATAGTGGTTTCCAAAAGGGGCTGGCTGGACGGGGCACGTCCCCCAGACGTGTTCGGACAGACAGTTCCTTTTGGAAAAGGAACGCCTAAAGGCGTTCGCAGAGGGCGTATATGTAACACCGCCCTGCGCATACATGTCATAGTACCTAGAAACTGTGATAAATAAAGGAAAAAACACAATTTTTACCCCGCAAAAAACGGGACATACGAAAGGAGTAATGCACTATAACTACACACAAAAATTTATCCGTTAAGATTGATTACATCAGCATTGTATTTGAAACGGCAACTGCTGAAGATGTCATCATGCACATTTTAGGTTTACCGACTGACATTTTCAATGTCTATCCGGCAAGCATTAAATACAAAACCTATCAAGCACGCTGGCAGATTGGAGATATTTATGTATCGGGCGACGCAAGAAAAACAGAGGATAACCCACAAGGGTTAGGCTGTTATCTTGTTATGACCGGCAGAGGGTGTGATGATATTTTCCGTATTCTCGACAGTAGGAATTGTACTTTTGGGGATATGTTCAAACATTGTGAGCGAAGATACGGACAGGATAACTTCCACTTCACAAGGCTTGATATTGCCATTGATGATAAAAACGAAAAGCCATTTTTTACCATAGAGCAGATAAAGAAGAAATGCGAAAAAGAGGAATTTATCTCGAATAGTGAGGGCTACCACTTTGACGAAAGCAAGTTTGATGATTTCGACACCGCAAAGACTGTTTATATCGGTGCTGGTAAATCGGGATTGTCCTACCGCTTTTATGATAAGGATAAGGAAGTCTGTTCAAAACATAATAAGACGCTTGAGGAAGTCGGCAGTTGGAAACGGACAGAAATGCAACTGCGTGATGATAAGGCTCATGCTTTTGCCATGACATTCAAGGAAAGACCGCTGGAACTTGGAGAACTGGCTTTCGGTCTATTGGCAAACAACCTACGCTTTGTCGTACCAAACAGAAACGAAAGTAATAAGAGCAGATGGAAAACATGTCGGTTTTGGGAACGCTTTTTAGGGGCTGTGGAAGTCTTAAAACTGCAAGTACCAAAACAGCAAAATTCCCTTGAAGAAACACAGCAATGGCTCACAGAGGGTGGCGTGATTTCCGCTGTCAAAAGTTTTTACTTCTTGGAAGAACATGACGCATTAGGCGGACTGGAAAAAGTGGGAACTATGCTTGATAAGGCAAGATACAGCAATTCCCTTTCCAGTAAATTAACCGCCCATTTACAGAGGATAAACCGCACCGACCTTATCCCCT
>NZ_QTZH01000107.1:0-3010 GCF_003462585.1 Ruminococcus sp. OM04-4AA
ACCCTCCTGCTTTCCTACCCGGTGTCCCAGCCCGTTATACTGGTATCTTGCCTGTTTGCCTGCCGCATCCACCGCTTCTTCCAGACGGTTCATTGCTCCATAGACATACTGCTTCTTCCATGCCCCATTTTCAAGAATAGCGGTTAAGTTTCCTCTCTTATCATAACCGTACTCTTTGCGGATTTCCCCCTGTCTTTCGCTTACCAGCTGGTTCAGGGCATTATACTGATAAGATGTTTGTTCCCCGCTTTCTTCTTTCCATGTACGGTTTCCAAAGGCATCATAACCATAACGGTACTGTATCTCTCCGTCCTTTTGGATTTCTGACAGCCTGCCCAGGGCATCATACCCATAACGGTACTGTCCGCTCTCACGCTCCAGCCCTCTTCTTTCCTTGGTGATTCCGGTCTTATTTCCCAAAAGGTCATACAGATAGGTGTAGCGGTCAAGGATGCCCTCCTGGTCTTGATGCAACAGTTCTGTCAGCTGGTCCTTTCTGTCATAACGGTAGGTAGTCTTTGTTCCATTCGGGAACTGCTTTTCACACAGTCTTCCCACCGTATCATACCCATAGGTAATGATGCTGTCCCCTTCCTTCAGTTCCGAAAGACGGAACTGCTCATCATAGCCATAGAATACTGTCTTTCCATCCGGGTATGTAATGCTTCTTCTCTCTCCTGCTTTTCCATAGGTATAGGATACTTCCCTTCCGTCCGGGTACTGCACCTTTTCTGCCCTGCCCAGTGCATCCGGGTGATCCTTGTGCTTCCTAGCCAGTCCTGTATCTCAATCAGCTGCCGGAGCGGATTATAGGACAGCTTCACTTCCTTTCCGTCTGCATACTGGATGCCGGATAGATCTCCCTGTTTTGTATAGGCATACTTGGTCAGATACCCTTCCTTATCCAGTTTTCCAAGAAGCTGCCCTTTTTTATCATAGGTGTAGGTTTCCTTCTGTCCCAGTGCATCGACAGTTTCTGTGACCTGTCCCCGCAGGTCTCTGGTATAACGGGTGATCTGACACCGCCGTTTTCTTCCATTCTGTCTCTCTGCTTCCAGAAAGTCTGCATCCATACCGGATATTTCTGTATCCTCCTTCAGGCTTCCCTCTGCACCATACTGGCGAATCTCTGTGAGACGGTCACAGGCATCGTATTGATATTCCGTTTCATTTCCAAGGGCATCCGTCACCTTCGCAAGCTGTCCGCTTAAGGTATAAGCATACCGGGTCGTATTCCCTTCCCCGTCGGTCATGGAAGTCACGTTTCTAAGGGCATCATAAGTATAAGATTTCTTTTCCCCTTCACTTCCCATGATCTCTACGATACGGTCCATGCTGTCATATCCATAGGTCAGCACAAACCCGGTGGCAAGGGTATGGGTTTCCAGGTTTCCGTTAGCATCATAGGTAAAGGCTTCCTCTGTCCCATCTGCGTATCGGATTTTTTCCAATAATCCGCCTTTTTGATACTGGTAACAGGTAGTCCGCCCTGCCTCATCGGTAATGCTTTCCACATCTCCCAGTGGCGTATACGCATAACTGCGGCTTTCCCCCAGCTGATTGGTTTCCTTTATCAGATTTCCGTTTCCGTCGTATTCCATAGATACCCTATTTCCAAGGGCATCCTCCGCCTCGATGAGATTTCCTTCCCCGTCATACCGATAGGCATAGTGGAGTCCTTCTTCCCCGTTGACTTCCACCACTCTTCCAAGGGCATCATAAACAAACGTGGTCTTTGCCCCGTTTTCATCTTCCTCCCCAATCCGGTTTCCATTGGCATCATAGGTATAGCGTACCACAGCGCCGTCTGCATACTTTATCCGGGATAGCAGGTTCTCTTCGTTATAAAGATAGGTTGTCCTTGCCCCATCCGGTGTTGTCACTCTGGCAAGGTTCCACATGCTGTCATAGGTCAGGAGGGTTTCCATTCCCTCTTTATCAATGACCTTGCTTGGGCGGTTTAAGACATTATATTCCCTTCGGATGCTTTCCCCGTCAAAGTCCGTTACCTTTGTTACTTTTCCGCTTGCATTGTATTCGTAGCTCTGGCAGTTTCCTTCCGCATTTTCCACACAGGTCACATTGCCCATGATGTCATAGGTGTAACGGGTAACATTCCCTTTTCCGTCTATGCTTTCTGTCATCCGGTTCAGGGCATTATACCCATACCGGGTGACATTTCCCTGTGCATCTTCCATCGCTGTGATGTTTCCCCTTGCATCATAGGAAAGCGTGATCCTGCTTTTGTCTGCCTGCCGGATGGTCTGCGGCCACCCGGACGCTGTATAAGCAATCTCCACTTCATTTCCAAGGGCATCTTTGGTTTTTACAAGCCTTCCTTGGGCATCGTATTCCCCGCACAGTTTTTCTCTTCCATTTATCTTGATCCCGGTTGGCTGGTTCTTTTCTCCATACCGGATTTCCGTCTTATTTCCAAGGGTGTCGATCACACGCACCAGATTTCCTGCCGGATCATAGGCATACTGGGTTTTATTCCCCAGGCGGTCCACATATAAGGTCTTCTGATTGTTCTGGTTATAGGCAAAGCGTTCCTCCCCGTTGCTGTGGATATGCTTGATATCCCGGTACTTATCATCATGGACATAAACCACACGGCTTCCGTTCCGCTCGGTAAGCTCCACCGTTTTCTTTTCCTCGTCATATGTATAAGACATCTGTGTCCCGTCCGGGAACTTCTGTAAGGTGGTTCGGTGTTCCTCATCAAAGAAGTTTTCTACCGTCATGATCCCCCTTGGGTTCTCCACCTGCTCCAGTTTTCCCTGCGGGGTATAACCGTAACGGAAAGCATTCCCGTCCGGAAGTGTGGCTTCCTTCAAAAGTTCTCCCTGATACTTGTATGCCACGCCTCTTCCTGTATGGTCTTCTACACGCTCCAACATACCCTCTGTGTCATAGAAAAAGGCAAAGAATTCCCCGGTCTCTTTTTGGACCTTCACCAGACGAAACGGTGCTTCCTCTTCATAAGCAAACGTGATACGGCTACCCGTAA
>NZ_QTZH01000108.1:0-2911 GCF_003462585.1 Ruminococcus sp. OM04-4AA
ATTATATATTATATATCGATTATCTATATATGTCAATAAAAGCTTCCAACATTCTTTGCATTTTTTGTTTTTTGAATACAAAAACTATACTCTATGTGAAAAATATGTTATAATTTGTGTACACATTATGCAGTATAAATACATACTAGCCATACAATTCAAGTTGTTGAACTAATTTAGGAGGAGAACTATGACTGATTCTGTTACAAATAAGATCATTTTAAGTGCCGACAGTACCTGTGACCTGGATCAGGAACTAAAAGAACGTTATCATGTACACTATTTTCCACTCCACATCATTCTGGATGGAAAAGATTATAAGGACGGCATTGACATTACACCGGAAGAAATTTATCAGAAATATTACGATGAAAAAATCCTTCCAAAAACAGCCGCCGTCAATGTTGCGGAATATATTGAACATTTTAAACCATGGGTCGATGAAGGCTATGAAGTGATCCATATCAATCTTGGCAGCTCACTTTCCAGTGCTCATCAAAACTGCTGTATTGCTGCTGAAGAGCTCGGGCATGTTCATGTGATTGACAGTTGTTCTCTTTCCACCGGAACCGGACTTCTTGTAACAGATGCCGGTCAGATGATCGAGCAGGGAATGAAAGCGGCAGATATTGCCAAAGCCCTTCGTGAGCGCACAAAACATTGCCATGCCAGCTTTATCCTGGATACATTAACATTTCTCCATGCAGGTGGACGCTGTTCTACCCTCGCTGCTCTCGGAGCAAATGTTTTGAAATTAAAGCCGTGTATCGAAGTCAGCACAGCAGATGGCAGTATGAATGTAGGAAAGAAATATCGTGGAACGCTTGATAAAGTTCTTGTGAAATATGTAAAAGACAAACTTGCTGCTTATCCGGATATCGATCCATCTCTGATCTTTATCACGCACTCAGGAATCGCCCCTGAATACATTGAACTTGTTAAGAATACGCTTGAAGAAACCATGCATTTTGATGAAATCCATATAACGAAAGCAAGCTGTACGATTTCCAGCCATTGTGGACCAAATACGCTTGGAATTTTATTTGAAACCTACTAAGGAGGAGACGCCTATGACGAATACAAAACCAGTTTTTCACGGAAGTGACATTGAAAAGATCAGCGAATATTATCATCTTGATCAAAACAGTATTACAAACTTTGCCGGAAATGTAAATCCACTCAGACTTTCCCCTTCTGTTAAGGAAGCTGTTGCGGCTCATGTGGACCTCTTTTCTTCTTATCCTGACCGAGATTATAAATCGCTTCGCAACACAATCGCTGAGTACTGCGATGTTCCTGCTGATTTTATTCTGCCGGGCAACGGTTCAAGCGAACTGATTTCACTTTTGATTGAAACAAGAGCACCGAAACGCACTCTGATTCTTGGTCCAACCTATTCTGAATACTCCAGAGAACTTTCTTTCTCCGGAAGTACACAGGACTATTATCATCTTCAGGAAGCGGAAGATTTTGAATTAGATGTAGAAGATCTTTGCCGGACTTTGTTAAATGGATATGATTTTCTGATTCTCTGCAATCCGAACAATCCGACTTCTTCTGCCATCTTAAAAGATGAAATGCGTGCATTGCTTTCCTTCTGTGCAAACCGCGATATCTTTGTCATGATTGATGAAACGTATGTAGAATTTGCACCTTCCGTTCAGGAAGTAACCGCTGTTCCATACACGAAAGAATTCTCTAATCTCATGGTACTGCGCGGTGTATCAAAATTCTATGCAGCTCCGGGAATGCGTTTTGGATACGGCATTACCGGAAATAAAGAATTCTTATCTCAGATGAAAGAAAAGCAGATTCCATGGTCCTTAAACAGCCTTGGAGCATATGCCGGCGAGCAGATGTTCAAAGACACTTCCTACATCCGTCAGACACGCTCATTAATCCTGGCGGAACGTGACCGAATGTTTCTTGAATTAAAAAAGATGTCTTCTTTCAAGGTTTATTTTCCATATGGGAACTTTATCCTTGTGAAGATTTTAAAGCCAGAAGTAACTTCTTTCGATGTATTCGAAGCTTGTATAAAAGAAGGACTTATGATCCGCGACTGCTCTTCTTTCCAATGTCTGGATGGCGAATTCATCCGCTTCTGCATTATGAAACCAGAAGACAATAATCGGCTCTTAAAAGTATTGAGAACAATTTAATGATACCAGGGTCAAACGGTCTGAAACCACCGGTGCTTGCACAAAGGTCTTTCTTAAAAAACGGGAGAATCTGATCCAACGATTCTCCCGCTTTTCTTCTTATTCTTTCTTTTGGTTTTGTACTTCCTTGCTTTTTCTATGATTCTACAGCTGTTTTCTAACAACAAGATAATCATCTCCATTCCGATAATATGGACATTGATAGTGCTGATTTGTCATCAAACGAATGTAATCATCCTCATCCATATTCTTATCACAGAGATAACACTCATACTCCTCATCATAAATATAATAAGTGCATGTTTCACAGCTGGTTCTTGACTCTTTACTCAATTTTCTCTCTCCATTTCCCGCCCGTTGCAAGGGCCTGTAGCATTGCATTCTGTTGCTGTTCGTTCTATGTGCAGCTGGCAACTCTTTTCTTAGTATCATACCATGCTTTCATAGATTGCGTCCACTTTTCTGTCTAAAGCAATTTACATTTCACTTTATATTCGCATTTAATAGCCTGTATCTTTTGTGTTTTATTTATTATTTTCTGTATATTTCAATTATTTTTAATATTTTTCTGATTTCCTATTGACAAATGCCAATCTGTGAGTTAATATAGAATCAACAAAAGGAAACGAAATAAAAAAACAAAAAAGGAGGACAAACCACCAGACACTTAATCCTTTCATTAAAATTAATTTTAAAGAAACAGAGGTATAGTCCAATGGGAAGGTAGATTAAATCCTTAAAAATCTAAA
>NZ_QTZH01000109.1:0-2863 GCF_003462585.1 Ruminococcus sp. OM04-4AA
GATTTAACAATACTACTTTTAGGACTTGCTTTCCACTGTTTTGTTATAGAAAACAGAAAATCGCTATGCCACAGCCTCGGCAGGCCATCGCGTAGCGATTTTGTTCAATGTGAATTTATGGAGAGATTATGATGAAAAAATCATTATCCTATTCTGCAATAACGCTTGCAGTAACTCTTGTTATTGGTCAGATATTACTTATTTTGTTTTCTGAAGGAAATTCAATTGGTTCCTCTGTCTTGTTTATTTTAATGAACTTAACGCCAATGTTTGTTGCGATTGCTTTTGCAAAATCAGATGGGCAGAAAGCGGTGCTCAAAGATATGTTTTTGCAGAGAGAGTCCATCTACTCATATATCTTGGCAATTGGTAGTGTATGCGTATATTATGGTGTTTCATTTATAATGGGAAATATATCGTTGACGGGCGGAACAATTATTTCAGTATTGGTATATATGCCATGGACAATCCTGCAAGGTGGATTAGAAGAATGTGGTTGGAGATGGTATTTGCAACCAAAGTTTAATATAAAGTCATATGTATTAAAAATGTTCTTAATATCAATCGTGTGGTTTTTATGGCACATTCCAATTTATAGATTACCTTGGATTACAGCTGGATCTAGTAATTATCTAATATTCTATCTAATGATATTAGGAAATACATTTATGTTTGGAACAATAAAAGAATATTCCAAAGGTGTGTTACCCTGCGTAATCGCACATATTTTAATAGATTCGCTAGCTGCAGCGATGCTTGTAGGAAGCAATATTGTTAAAATTGGAATATTGGTAGCGTTTGAAATAGCGATATCTATTTTTATAGTTAAAGTAAAAATAATAACAAGAATCATTACTATTTTATTGACAGAACTATTAAAATGATATATAATCCTTATTAAGAACAAATCCTAATAAGGAGATTGGATGACAAATAGAAGAAATACTATTCAGAAAGATCTCGTACGAAATGCCGTATATAAGATGAAAAGGCATGTTACAGCAACTGAAGTGTATGAATTTATAAAAGAAGCATATCCTACAATCGGAAAAGGAGGCAGTTGGACAAACGGAGGATGGTCAGACGATATGGCGTTGCAGAATCTGTGGATATGAATATGTAGGCGAAGAATTACCGGATGATTTTATATGTCCTTTGTGTAAGCACCCGGCATCAGATTTTAAAAAAGTAGTGAAGAAAACGGAGGTAAAAGAAATGACAGCGAACAAATACGCAGGAACACAGACAGAAAAAAATTTACAGGAAGCATTTGCAGGGGAGTCTCAGGCAAGAAATAAGTATACCTATTTTGCTTCTGTAGCAAAAAAGGAAGGCTATGAACAGATGTCAGCATTGTTTTTAAAGACCGCAGATAATGAAAAAGAACATGCAAAGATGTGGTTCAAGGAATTAGCAGGAATTGGAGATACAAAAGAAAATTTAGTAGCAGCTGCAGAAGGTGAGAATTATGAGTGGACAGATATGTATGAAGGCTTTGCTAAAACAGCTGAGGAAGAAGGTTTTCATGAACTTGCAGCAAAATTCAGAGCTGTAGGAGAGATTGAGAAGCATCACGAGGAGAGATATCGTGCACTTCTTAAAAATATTGAAACTGCACAGGTATTTGAAAAGAGCGAGGTTAAGGTATGGGAATGCCGTAACTGTGGACATATTGTGGTAGGAACAAAAGCACCTGAGGTATGCCCGGTATGTAATCATCCGCAGAGCTATTTTGAAGTGCATGCAGAGAATTATTAAGAAATCAGCTGAACTTGTTGAAAAATTTATGAAACATCATTGACAGAACATATAAAGAAATGCATAGATAATGGTGTTGTACAGCAATTATATTTGCGTTACAATTAAAGAGATTGGAGGTGAAATCGTGAAAACTCATAAATATTGGGCAGTAGGTGCATTAGCATGTATGGTTGCTACATTTTATACCGGCTTCAGAGGAAAGATGAAGGAACATAAGATTTTTGCGATTGGAGCAATGGGATGTATGTTATTTTCTGTACTCTCTGGGTATAAGATGATTTCGGGCAAAGGTGCAGTTAAGAAAAGTGAAGAAGTAGAAAAGAATTAGAATATTTATGCAATTTGGTAACTTATATGAGGTGGATTGTAAGGTGGTTTTATGACAGTAATTACATTTGATGATAATTTAATAACAGGCAATAAGACAATAGACGAGCAGCATAAGGAACTGATTGATCGTATTCAGCAGTTTGTGAGTGCATGTGAATCAGAAGATGCAAGAGTAAAGGCAATTAAAATGCTTGATTATCTTGATGAATATACGGAATTTCATTTCAAAGAAGAAGAAAAACTGCAGAAAGATGTAGGTTACCCAGGCTTGGAGGAACATATAAAGAAGCATGAGGAGTTCAGGCATACTGTTAAGGTACTCTATGACTATCTGGATGAAAATGAGGGACCAGATGAAAAGTTTATGGAACAGGTAAAAATCAATGTTATTGACTGGCTGTTTGGTCATATCAAGACATTTGACAGATCTGTAGCCGAATATATAAATATATATGATAATCCTGACAGATTATAGAACTGTTTGTTATGCAATTATATTTTAATAATGTATGCCCCAGTCAGACAAAATACTTTCTGCAAAGCAGCAGATATACTTGCAGATAAGTGTGGATGTGATGTAATTGCACGATTTGAGATTGATGGAGATGCTGTAGAAGTTGACAATTTAATAAAGTTTACAAAAAAAGGTATTCAGATGAGTGTTACGTATCTGAATATCTTTTTTTATAATTGTGCACATAAATTAAATATATGCTTGACAGCTTTTTTTATAATTGTGCACATAAATTAAATATATGCTTGACAGAATAAA